>JAZUNC010000078.1:0-3183 GCA_045603945.1 Acutalibacteraceae bacterium
TCTTCAACACGGGCAACGTCGTTAGGGTTAGTTCTGTGGAGGTAGCAACCAGGGAGTTTTTCCTGATTGAGCTCGGAAAGCTCGCCAAGACGAACAGCCTCTTTACGAAGCTCGTCACGCTGAGCGTCGGTACCGTCTACCCACACAATATTGTCGGGCTGGAAAAGTTCCTTCATTTCTTCCAGCCATTTGAGTACGGTTGGGTTTTTAGTCATTTTAATTTCTCCTTAAAAAGATTTTTGGTGCTACGAGATCGGAGTCCGCAACACCGAAATCCAATTTTCACCGAATACATTATATAAAATAACCCGAATAAAATCAAGTATTATTATATTTATTTACTTAATTTTAATAATTTGTCAAAAAATCAACCAACAACAATCTGTCCTTCGGGCAAAATAACGGCCTTTGATTTGCCCGATTTGCCCGAAAATGCGATAAAGAAGGTAAAGGGTCCTACCCTACCCAAAAGCATTGTAAGTATGAGTGTCAGCTTTGATGCTATACTTAATGTTGGTGTTACACCTGTAGTAAGTCCCACAGTGCCTATAGCTGAGAAGGTTTCAAAAACAGCATCTATAAGATTTATTTCATTTGTTGTGTAAACTATGGATACAGAAACGGTAGCTACCAACAGACCGATTATTATAAGCGAAAGGGCTTTGTACACCGTTTTACCGTCTATTTTCCGCTTCATTACTATTACCTCGTCGCTACCACGAAGGGTTGAGATAACGGTTGCCGCAATGACCACCACTGTAGTCACCTTAACACCGCCTGCGGTCGATCCTGGAGCAGCACCGATAAACATAAGTATTGAAGAAAGCAGTTTGGACTGCTCTGTCATATCACCCATTGAAAAAGTATTATATCCTGCCGTTCGTGTGGTTACGCTTTGGAACAGCCCTGACATAAGCTTATTTCCCACTCCATCTATACCGCCCAGGGTTGCGGGGTTATTCCATTCAAAAGCAAGGAAAAGTGCCGCACCGACTAACAGTAGTACCGCTGTTGCCGCCAATACGATTTTTGTATGTAGCAGGTAATGTCCTCTTGTTTTGCGGGCAAAAAGCAGATCGTAATATACAATAAAACCTAATCCTCCGATAACAATCAGCCCCATAATAGTGAAACAGACAAGGGGATCGTTAGCGTAGTGAGTAAGTGAGGAAAAGGGCTCTAGCTGTCCGAACAGGTCGATTCCCGCATTACAAAATGCCGAAACAGCCGTAAACACCGAAATCCATATTCCCTCGCCCGTTCCGAACTGAGGAACGAAACGGACCGACAGTATCATTGCACCTATGAGCTCAACGGTGAAAGAAAAGACAACAACAAGGCCTATAAGTCTCTTTAAAGACGAAAAATCGTTTCCGTTTACTGCTTCGCGAGCAAGGGTCATACCCCGAAGTCCTGCTTTTTTACGGAGAGCTACCATAAAAAATGTGGTAATGGTGACAAGTCCCAATCCGCCGACCTGAATCAGAGCAAGAATTACACCCTGTCCAAAGCTCGACCAATGTGTAAATGTATCTACCGTAACAAGACCTGTAACACAGGTGGCTGTGGTGGCGGTAAACATAGCATCTATAATATTTGTAAACTCTCCGCTTTTTGCCGAAACGGGTAAACAAAGTAAAACTGTGCCTATCAAAATAATAAGCACAAAGCTCCCTATTATTACCCTTGTTGGCGATAATGGTCTTTTAATTTTTTCGTTCATTTTATACCCTCTTATGTTTTTATGATGATAGGCATTATACCGTTTGGCTCTATATCAACAACTGCATAGCTTGTTCCACCTTCGCGTCCGCTACAGACCGAGCCGGGATTAACAAAATGCACTCCGTCAGCATATTCTGTTTTAGAAATATGCGTATGTCCGTAAAGCACAAGATTGATTCCTTCACTTTTGGCCTTGGCTTTTAACTGAGCAAGTCCGCTTTTAACCGAAAACGGATGACCGTGGGTAAACAGAATATTGCATCCGCCCAGTGTCACTGTATCGGTTGATTTATAAAGCGAAGCATAGTCACAGTTGCCGCATACAATATGAAAGGTTCGGTCGGGATATATAAAGGGGCAGTCTTCTATATCACGAACACAGTCGCCTAAAAAGAAAATGTGCTTAGCATCTGTATGGGCTTCTATAGCTTTTTCTATTTCGCTTACTCTGCCGTGAGAGTCTGAAATTACCAGTATTCTCATACCTATCCCTTTCATAATTTAAACCTATAATTAATATAATGATTGTAGAATGTGCAAACAATAGCCAAAAACTATTTCAACTTAAATAACCATTACTAATTATTATATACCAAAGCGGAGGTGATTTCAATGAATAACAGTATAAATCCGCAAAAAATTGATAAGCTATCGGGCGGTGGTTTAACGCAGGAAATGAAAAAAGCCATAAAGAACAAGGATGCCTCGGCACTTATGTCGCAGCTTAATGACGATGAGCGACAGCTTTTAAACACCCTTATGCAGGATAAGAAAGCGAGAGAAGATCTTTTAAATTCACCTCAGCTCAAAAAAATGCTGGACTCGCTTTTGAACGGTAGGTAATGTTATGGACGATTTAAGCGAAAAGCTATCCGCTTTGCTCTCAGACCCTAACGGTATGGAGCGGATAAAGGATATGGCTCAAAGTCTGCTTGGAAGCAAAACCGATGAGCCTACACCCCCATCTGCAAGTGACGGCGATATAGACATAGGCCAGCTTACCAGAGTTTTAAGCCTTATGAAAAACAGCGGTGGTGACGACGCCCGCGTGAAGCTCCTAATGGCACTTAAGCCCAACCTATCTCCCGAAAGGCAGAACAAAGTAGACAGTGCCATACGGATATTAAAGCTTATAGAGCTGGCTCCGCTTCTTAAAGATATGGGGCTTTTTAATTTGTAGGGGTGACACGCTATGGAAGAAATGTCGAGAGAAGAATTCTTACAGCAAAAGGCTGATGCAGAACGCCGCATAAAAGAGCTTTATAGGGGGCATAATATGCCCCCTTATCCTGATTTTGTTTCGTTATCTCAAAGCAGGCGGAACGACAGCTCTCAAGCTATAGAAGCTACTCCGCCTGAGGAGAAAGGAAAGGAAACTCCGCAAGCTCAGCATATAAGACCCATAACACAGACATCGGGCTTTGCTCCTGCAAGAATATTCAGATTCTTAAATCTGCC
>JAZUNC010000079.1:0-5664 GCA_045603945.1 Acutalibacteraceae bacterium
AGTGAATAATGAATAGTGAATAATTTCGGTGTGCCTTTGGCACGCTTTATATACCGTCGGCTATGCCGACACATTAATTATTCATCATTCATTGTTCATTAGAAAGTTCCCGTAGTTTTATTTTAGGACAGGATGGTTTCGAACTGTCCGTCATTTTTGACTGAATTATTCTAACACGCTATATAAAAAATGTCAAGCAACTTACAAAAATTAGGTTATAAGAGGTGAAAGTGCCGCCAAAAAGCATACAAACTTAATTTTATTAAGTGAAACGCAATATAAAATTCATAAAATTTAGCTGAATTCCCTTGAATTAACGCGTTTTTTGTGATAAAATCAAATAATCTTGTTAATTATTATAATATTTTCCTTTTAAGGAGTTAATTTATGCTAAGTGTAACAGAGTATTTCGGCGAAAATGTCTTTAACGAGCGTGTGATGAAGGCTCGTCTTCCCAAGGAGACCTTCAAGCTTGTACAAAGGGCAATACATAACAATAAACGGCTTGATTCTGCAACGGCTGCGGTTGTGGCTAATGCAATGAAGGATTGGGCAATAGAAAAAGGCGCAACCCATTATACTCATTGGTTCCAGCCTATGACTGGAATTACGGCAGAAAAGCACGACAGCTTTATAAGCCCCACCGTTGACGGAAAGGTTATTATGGAGTTTTCGGGTAAAGAGCTTATTCAGGGTGAGACCGATGCTTCTTCCTTCCCCTCGGGCGGACTTCGTGCCACCTTCGAGGCAAGAGGCTATACCGCGTGGGACCCGACCTCTTTCGCTTTTATTAAAAACGGTGTGCTTTGTATTCCTACAGCGTTTTGTTCCTACGGTGGCGAGGCTCTCGACAAAAAGACCCCTCTCCTTCGCAGTATGGAGGCTATAAATAAGCAGGCACTTCGCGTGCTCCGTCTTTTCGGAAATAACGATGTTACTGCAGTTAAAACCACCGTCGGACCTGAGCAGGAGTATTTCCTTGTGGATAAGGAAGCATATCTTGCACGAAAGGATCTTGTCTATACAGGAAGAACCCTTTACGGCGCTATGCCTCCCAAGGGTCAGGAGCTGGACGACCACTATTTCGGTACAATAAAATCCCGCGTTAAGGCATTTATGACCGAGGTGGACGAGGAGCTTTGGAAGTTAGGCGTTCTCTCTAAAACCGAGCATAACGAGGCAGCTCCCGCTCAGCATGAGCTGGCACCTATTTTTGCCACCACAAACATTGCGGTAGACCATAACCAGATAACTATGGAGCTTCTCCAGAGAATTGCTAAAAAGCACGACCTTATCTGTCTGCTTCACGAAAAGCCCTTCGAGGGTGTAAACGGCTCGGGCAAGCATAACAACTGGTCTATATCTACAGATACGGGTGTAAACCTTTTAGAGCCGGGCGAAACCCCCTACGAAAACGCACAGTTCCTGCTTTTCCTTTGTGCAGTTATAAAGGCTGTGGACGAGTATCAGGACCTTCTCCGCATCTCGGTTGCTTCTGCAGGAAACGACCACCGACTGGGTGCTTTAGAGGCTCCACCTGCGGTAGTTTCTATGTTCCTCGGTGACGAGCTTTCGGATATTTTAGAGGCTATTGAAAAGGATGCACCCTACGGCGCTAAGGAAAAGGAGCTTTTAAAGGTTGGCGTTCACGTACTACCTAAGTTCCCCAAGGACACTACCGACAGAAACCGTACAGCCCCCTTTGCTTTCACAGGCAACAAATTTGAATTCCGTATGCTTGGCTCTTCCGATTCTGTAGCAGAGCCTAACGTGGTGCTTAATACCGCGGCAGCAGAGGCTCTCCGTCAGTTTGCCGATGAGCTTGAGGGAGCAGAGAATTTTGAGGCAGCACTCCACGACCTTATTCAGAAGACCATACGCGAGCATAAGCGTATAATCTTTAACGGCAACTGCTATGAGGGTTGCTGGATAGCCGAGGCTGAAAAACGCGGCCTTGCAAACCTTACCACTACACCCGATGCACTTATACATCTTTTGGATAAAAAGAATGTAGAGCTTTTTGCCGCACATAAAATATATACCGAAACCGAGCTTAAATCCCGTATGGAGATAATGCTTGAAAACTATTGTAAGATTCTTAATATTGAGGCACTTACAATGGTAGATATGGCAAGAAAGGATATTTTCCCCGCCGTAAGCGAGTATGTAACCCTCCTTTCTGATGCGGTAGCGGCAGGAAACGCAATAGAGGTGGATATGCGTGGTAGCTTCGAGTTTGAAACCGCCCGCGAGCTTACCACACTTAAGGCAGAGGCTTTTGCTAAGCTTAAAGCACTTGAAACGGCTACCGAAACAGCAAAAAATATTGAGGATACCGCAGAGCGTGCAATGTATTATAAAGATTCTGTTATCGGTATAATGGAAGAGCTTCGTGCAAAGGCAGATAAAATGGAAACCCTCACCGCAGAGGAATATTGGCCGATGCCAAACTACGGCGACCTTTTATTTGGAGTAATATAGAAAAATCCCGACACAGAAAAGTGTCGTTATTTAAATTTTTATTAAACAGGGAAATCAAATAGAGGGTATTAATTATTTCGGTGCATAAAATCAACACTTTTTATTGCAATTTAAGGACGAGTTTGATATAATGCTTTTTAGATGTAAAAACTCAAAAAATCGTTTCCACAAGCCGAAATTTTCGGCATTACACGATTAAATTCAATCGTTAGCAACAACTATTATAATTATGTACAAATCTTAAAGGAGGGCAGATATGGGTAAGATAATTTCGGTTGTCAACCAAAAAGGCGGTGTCGGAAAGACCACAACAGCGGTCAATCTTTCGGCAGGAATCGGTAAGCTCGGCAAAAAGGTGCTTATCGTTGATGCGGATCCTCAGGGAAACACTACATCTGCCTATGGAATAGATAAAGGCAAGCTTACCTACTCGGTCTATGACCTGTTAATAGGCAAAATAAAGGCCGAAGCGGCTATAATCCAAACTAAGTTTGAGGGTGTGGATATTATCCCCTGTAATATGGATCTTGCAGGTGCAGAGGTAGAGCTTATATCTATAGACGGCAGAGAGGCTCAGCTTAAAAACGCACTATGTCTTGTAAAGCCCGATTACGATTATATTTTTATAGACTGTCCCCCGTCTTTGGGACTTATTACGATAAATTCTCTTTGTGCATCCGATTCGGTCCTTGTGCCGATACAGTGCGAATATTTTGCACTTGAGGGACTTTCACAGCTAATAGGCACAGTACGTCAGGTTAAGAGAATATATAATCCCCGAATCGAGATGGAGGGAATACTGCTCACTATGTTCGACGGAAGACTGAATCTTACACAGCAGGTTGTGTCGGAGGTTAAAAAGTTCTTCCCGCGGGAGCTTTATTCAACTACAATTCCCCGTGCGGTGCGTCTGTCAGAGGCACCCAGCCACGGAAAACCCATTCAGTATTACGACCCGAGAAACAAGGGCTGCCGTGCCTATGACGATTTAGCGGCAGAGTTCATTAAAAGAAACGGAGGTTAGCCTTATGGCAGAGAAAAAAGGTCTTGGCAGAGGACTTGATTCCCTCTTCGATATAAATACCGACGACAGTAATGTTACCGAGGTAATGCTATCTGAAATAGAGCCTAACCGCGACCAGCCCCGTAAAGATTTTGACGAAGTAGCTTTAAACGAGCTTTCGGAATCTATAAAAAAACACGGACTTTTGCAGCCTATACTTGTTCGCACAAAGCCTGCAGGCGGTTATGAAATAGTTGCAGGTGAACGTCGTTGGCGTGCCTGCCGTATGGCAGAGCTTCGCACAGTGCCTGTGGTTATCCGCGATATGGACGAGCGTGAGGTAATGGAGGTTGCCCTTATAGAAAATCTTCAGCGTGAAGACCTTAATGCCGTTGAAGAGGCTATGGGCTATCGCTCACTAATGGTGTCCTACGGACTGACTCAGGAGCAGGTTGCAGAGGCTATGGGAAAATCCCGTTCGGCGGTGGCAAACACATTAAGACTTTTAGAGCTTACCCCAAATGAAACCGAACAGCTTAAAAAGGGCAAAATCTCTGCAGGTCACGCAAGAGCACTGCTTTCGGCAGAGAAAAATTCCGCTTTAAGAGGCGATATGCTTAAAGCCGCCCTTGCAGGCGCTTCTGTAAGGGAGCTTGAGCTTATGCTTAAAAAAGAAAAAGCAGCACCTGCAAAAAAGAAAGATACAAAGCAGGACACATTTTATAAAGAGGTTGAGCTTGCTATTAAAAACGAGCTGGGACGAACTGTTAAAATCAGCGGCAACAGCAAGGGCAAGGGCACTATTACCCTTGAATTTTATAATAAAGATGAGTTAAAGGACTTCGCCAAAAGACTTACAGAGTAAGGAGATATTAAGATGTTAGATATTAAAATTGTTCGACAGGACCCCGAAAGGGTAAAACAGGCGGTAAAAAACCGTCAGGGAAATTTAGATAAGGAAATCGACGAGCTTTTAGCCATCGACCAACAGCGTCGCGAAATAATCACAGGTGTTGAAGAGCTTAAGGCAAAGCAGAACGCTGTATCTAAAATGATTCCTCAGTATAAAAAAGAGGGTAAGGATGTAACAGCAATTTTTGCCGAAATGAAGGAGCTTTCGGACAGAATAAAGGCAGACGACGCAAATCTCTCAGAGCTTGAGGCAAAACAGCGTCAGCTTCTTCTTTGCATCCCCAATATTCCTTCAGATACCGTTCCTGTTGGTGCAGATGATTCCTGCAATCCTGAAATCAGAAGAAACGGCGAGCCTAAAAATTTCGATTTTGAGCCTAAGGCACATTGGGATATCGGAGCAGATTTAGGAATTTTAGACCCCGAGACCGCCGCTAAGGTTACAGGCACACGCTTCCACTTTTATAAGGGTCTGGGTGCCCGTCTTGAACGTGCTATAATTTCCTACTTCCTCGACACTCATACCGAGCATGGCTACACCGAAATACTTCCTCCCTTTATGGCTAACCGTGCATCTATGACTGCAACAGGTCAGCTTCCAAAGTTCGAGGAGGATGCTTTTAAGCTTTCAAATAACGAATATTTCCTTATTCCCACTGCAGAGGTTCCCGTAACCAATATGCACCGAGACGAGATTCTTGACGGTGCACAGCTTCCTCTTAAATATTGTGCATATTCGGCTTGCTTCCGTGCAGAGGCAGGAAGTGCAGGCAGAGATACAAGAGGACTTATCCGTCAGCATCAGTTCAACAAGGTGGAGCTTGTAAAATTTGCCGATCCTGAAACCTCTTATGATGAGCTTGAAAAGCTAACCGCCGATGCTGAAAGAGTTCTTGCAGGCTTAGGACTACCTTACCGTGTTGTTTGCCTTTGCTCAGGCGAACTTGGTTTTTCTTCTGCTAAAACCTATGATATTGAGGTTTGGATGCCCTCCTACGGCAGATATGTTGAGATTTCCTCCTGCTCTAACTTCGAGGATTATCAGGCGCGCCGCGGCTCTATCCGATTTAAGAAAACTCCTAAGGACAAAGCACAGTTTGTTCATACCCTTAACGGCTCTGGTGTCGCAGTAGGCAGAACAGTTGCCGCAATACTCGAAAACTTCCAAAATGCCGACGGCAGTGTTACCATTCCCGAAGCGCTCCGTCCTTATATGGGTGGCATTGAAAAGATTGAAAAATAATGAAAAAAGTAAACGTTTATTCAGA
>JAZUNC010000080.1:0-6208 GCA_045603945.1 Acutalibacteraceae bacterium
TGCAGGTGCTGTGGCAACAGGTGCGGCAGAAACGGGAGCAGATGCTACCTCTCCTACCTCTTCAACACATACATCATAGGTTGTACCGTTAACGGTTACTTTAAGTTGTTTCATAATTTATTTTCCTCCATTTATATGTCGCATTAAAGCGGAATATTTGTGTGTTTCTTACTAAGAGTAGATACTCTCTTAGAAGAAAGAATATCAAGTGCGGAAACTATTTTAGCCGCGGTATCTTCCTGTTCAATAACATCATTAACAAGACCGAGTGCCGCCGCACCGAAGGGAGAACATTTATCCGCTACATACTCAGCCTCAAGCTGCTTGCGGTCTTCACCTGCCAGCAACCTATCCTTATAAAGAAGCTGAACTGCTGTCATAGGCTCAAGTGTTCCGATTACAGAATCTGCCCAAGCATATACCATATCAGGAGCTGCCGCAGATGAAACAAAGGCTATATATGCGGCAGAGATAGCGTTGCCTGTAACAACCGTAATCTTAGGTGTTGTAGCTTCGCTGTAAGCACTTGTTAAGAGGGATACTGCCTTAACGCCTCCGCTTAACTCGCAGCTATCTTTTTCAGAAATTCCGAGCGAATCAATCAATGTGATTACGGGGATTGAAAATGCATCACACATTCTTACAAACTTTGCTGCCTTCTTTGCACCCGAAGGACAAAAATATCCGTCGTTAGCCGATGCATCTGTTGCTACAATTCCAACAGATGCTCCGCCGATACGTGCAAAAGCTGTTTTTATACATTTACCGTAATCTGCACCAAGCTCGAATAAGCTTCCCGCATCTACTACAGCTTCAACAGTATTACCGCCTGCAGCTGGAGTATATTCTGCCATCAAAGCCTCAGAAAGGTTATTAGAAGGTAAATAAGCAAGTAATTCAGATACAGCTTCAATCGCCTCTTTGTCAGTATCAGTAACAAGTGCTGCTGTGCCGTTTTTAGCAGCAAGCGAGGCAGTACCAAGCTCATCAACTTTTGACTGAGCGAATGCGGGAGAATTTATGTAGAATTCAGCATCCTTTGTCATAACAACTACATCCGAAAGAGAAGCAAGCACAGCCGCACTTCCGATACAGGGGCCTGCTATTACCGAAATCTGAGGAACAACACCAGATATATTGCCTGCAGACTTAATAAGAGAGCCGTATGCCTCAAGTGCTTCTACACCCTCGTCGATGTGGGCTCCGTCAGAATCAAATATTGCAACAACAGGTGCTCCTGTCTTGGTTGCTAAATCGTATATATGCGCAATTTTAGCTGCCTGCACCTTGCCCATAGCACCTTTATTAACGTCAATGCTCTGTGCATAGGCATAAACGAACATACCGTTTACTTCACCGTACGCTGCAACCACCTCACATTCAGCACCGTTATTTTTAACAAATCGGTCTATTTCGGTGAAATTGCCATTGTCAAATAACATTGCTAAACGCTTTCTTGCGTTAGAGTCGGAAAGGTTTGTTACCTCAGACTCGTATCTTGTTTTGCTGTCTGTAATGCTCATAAAAGCCTCCATTAATTGAAAAACTTCAAAATATCACTAGTTTAGTATTATAGCACCCATCTTGCAACTTAACAAGTGCTTTTTAACAAAATTTAGGTAAAATCTTAAACAATCAAATTATTGCTGATTTTGCTTTGATTGCGAAACATTTGTAAGGCGTTTAAGCTCTTTTTCGTTAAGATTTCGCCATTTACCTTGACCGAGCATACCGAGTTTTACACCGGCAATTTCAGTGCGTTTAAGACGAATTACTTCAAGTCCTACCTTTTCACACATTTTTCTGATTTGACGGTTTCTTCCCTCGTGAATTATAAAATTAAGTACTGTTCTGTCTTCCTTACGCTCGATAACAAAAACATCACAAGGCAAAGTTAAACGACCATCGGAATCTATATCAATTCCTGTAGCCATTTTAATTATCTGTTCTTCATCAACTTTTCCCTTAACAGTAACCCTGTAGGTTTTATTAACGTGGGAAGATGGGTGTGTAAGCTTGTTAGAAAAATCACCGTCATTAGTCATTAAAAGCAAACCTTCGGAATTACGGTCGAGCCGTCCAACGGGAAACACCTTAACATGCACATCTTTGACCAGTTCTGCTACGCACTTACGATCCATTTCATCATTCATTGTTGTAACAAATCCGCGAGGCTTATGGAGCATTATGTAAACCTTTTCCTTGGTTGCAACAACAGTTTTTCCTCTAACGGTTACCTTGTCGCGAATGGGGTCAATTTTATCTCCTATAGTCGCAATTCTTCCGTTGACCTTAACCTTACCCTGTTCAATGAGTTCCTCCGACTTTCGTCTGGAGGCAACTCCATTCTCGGCTAAAAACTTTTGCAAGCGTACTTTATTATCCTTCATTATACTTCCTGCTCTTCAATAATCGTTTTCTTCTCAAAAAATTCTTTTACTTTTCCTATAAGTTCTGGAGCTTGATCAATAAGCTTGTCCACAGAGGAAAGGGTCGCATTAACCTGCAACATCTTAACATTTGTACCGTTTATGCTTATGAAAGCAATAGGTGTAACAGTAACACCTGCACCACCGCCGCCACCGAATAATGCGGAAGTGTTTTTAGAAGGAATATCTGAACCGCCTGTAGCAAGCCCAAAGGAAACCTTTGATACAGGAATAAGGGTTACCTCTCCTACTGTTATGGGTGTACCGATTATAGTATCGGCATCTACCATTGCTTTAAGATTATCGAGGGTAACATTCATAATGGATTCAATATTATGTTCTGCCATTTTTTATATCTCCAATCTTTATTTTTATTACTTTAACAGCCAGCGAGAACGCAAAGGCTAAAATATAGCAAACTCTGATTTTAAAAGTACTGCTTAGTATCAGCTTAAATTTTTCTGAAGTAAAGTCAGTTTTAACAGATATCTTTTCCGAAGAAAAATTCACCGAGCTTTCAAGAAGTGAAACTATTGAATAAATCACCGAGCAAAGCCTGCCATAAAGTATTGCTGTTTCTGCGGCTTCGTCGGTAGCGACAGTCAGGTCAAGAACTACCTTTTTAAACCTAAAATGTCCAAGCAGGGTTTTAAACCTTATACATAAATACTTAATTATTTCAAATAATTCTTGTATCAGTTCACGCTTGTTCTTACCTTTTGTAAATTCCTTAAGTAAAGAAGAAAATGTGCTCAGCGATTTTTCATCAGATGCTTCTGATTTTTTCTTATGCTTAGTTTTCTTTGGTTTAGTTTTCGTGTTTTCAGAATTATATGAAAAAAGCTTTATCCCTAAAACACTAACTTTGATAAACACTCTGTCGTTTATCTCAAGGAAAACATTTATCGATGATATAAGCAGAATGAAAATTACACCGACAACACTAAGTGCCACAATCCATCCAATCATTATATCACCTCGATTAGTATTACTAAAAATTACAGGATTATACAGCTAAATATCGGGGCGAACCTCCAGCTGTTCTGCCACGTCGTTCTTGTTTTGTTCATTTTCCGGAAGCGGAGGAAGATCGTTTAACGATTCAAGGGAAAAACAACGCAAAAAATTCTTTGTTGTTCCGTAAAGAAGCGGTCTGCCGGGCAACTCTAAACGGCCGCGTTCTTCAATTAAATCTTTCTCAATAAGAGTAGAAACAACTCCCGAACAGTCAACTCCTCTCACCTGCTCTATAAATGCCTTGGTTACAGGCTGATTGTAAGCAATGACTGCCAAGACCTCCAAAGCCGCAGGTGACAGCGGAGCTTTTCTCTTAATATCAAATGCAGTTTTTATATACTTAGCATATTCTTGCTTTGTGGCAAGCTGTACCGAATCATCAAGTCTGATTAAGGCAAAACCCATATTTGCAGAGGCAATATGTTCTGCTACATTGCTTATAAGCTCCTCGGTCTTTTTTGGAGTAAGCTCAAAAACCTCTGATATTCTTTTTAGAGAGATGGGCTCTCCCGAAGAAAAAATAACTGCTTCACAAGCTCTGACAAGCTCTTTATTGTCCATTTTTCTTTTTCTCCTTGATAAGTTCTATTTCGGTGTTTTCGCTGTCGCCTGTAATCTTCACACGATTTGCCTTTGCAAGCTCAAGAACAGCAAGAAAGGTTGCGACAAGCTCTGAACGGTCGCGAGCTTCTGAGTAAAGATTGCTTAACCTCTTTTTACCTTTTCCCCAAAGATTTCGCATTACAAAAATAATTTTTGAAGAAACCGAGTATATCTTCTTTGCTACAATCTTAGAAAAGGCTTTTGTAGGAACGGCAACTCTCCTGTCCATTCTTCCCATAGCTGTGACATATGCATTATACACATCAACGCTTTCGTGAACAAGAACATAGGTTTTATCTGCCTCAAAGGGCTCTGCCTGACGGACAAATGTATCAAAACCGCCAGTCATAGTAGAAAGTGTCTGAGCGACCTGTTTACAGACCTGATATTCAAGCAGCTCGCCTGTAAGTTCCTTTTTAAGCTGCTCTACCTCTTCGTGTTTAGGTAAAAGGCTTACCGTTTTAATATAAAGCAAGCGGGATGCCATCTCTAAAAATTCACTGGCTACGTCCATCTCGTTTTCTTTCATCAGCTTTATCTGCTCGAGATACTGTTCTACGAGAACAGAAATTTTTATATCGTAAATATTAAGTTTGTTTCGTGCTATAAGCTGAAGGAGAAGGTCTAAAGGGCCCTCAAATTCTTCGGTTTTATAGAGTATCAAATTTTCCATAATTCACCAAACTTACTATAAAAACAAATTAAAGGGTAATGCAGTTAAATGTGAAAAGGCGGTATAAATGTAGTGCCTTGCTAAGGAAATAGGGCCGTCGAGAAGCCCTGAAAAAACAAGAATTAAAACTGCGAAATAAATATATCTTTCGTACTGCATAAGCTTATAATAAAACCTGTCGGGCAATATTATTGCAAGGATTTTAGAGCCGTCGAGAGGAGGCACGGGAATAAGATTGAAGACGGCAAGGGAAATATTTATGACTGCTATATAATCAAAAAACAAAGCAATATAAATAAAAGGAGACGCGTAGGTAACAAAATACAAATAACGAATAAGATTCCAAATAAACACACAAATAAATGCCACAACTAAATTTGCCAAAGGTCCTGCAAGTGCAGTTATTGCCATATCACGCTTATGGCTTTTGAAGTTATATGCATTAACCTGTACGGGCTTTGCCCAACCAAATCCTACAAGAAGAATACAGAGAGCACCAAACCAGTCGATATGTGCAAAGGGATTAAGTGTTAGTCTGCCTGCATATTTCTGGGAATGGTCTCCCAGCTTATATGCAGCAAAAGCGTGTGCAAATTCGTGAACAGGCATAGTAAGAAAAATTACCGCTAAAGCCGAAAGTATAAATATAATAACGTTTGAAATTTGAAACTCTGCTCCGCTTATTAAATCTAAAAGCAAATTAACATCTCCTTAAAAAGCACAAATGATCCCATTGTTTTGTACTTAAAATACATTATACACAAAAATTATCTAAATTACAAGAAAAATCAGGGATTGCTCCCTGATTTAGGTAATATATCTGTTGTTTACATATCCTGTTTGATTTCCGTACTGTATAAGCGACCATTCCCCTGTGTCGTAATACACGGTTACTGTACTACCGTTTGGTATAGAGCCCACACGTGGACTGTTTATGTCTGGACGCTGTCGGATATTGAGATTTCCGCCCATTGGCGTAGACACAGTAGCAGTTCTCGTAGCACTGCTTGGAAAATTAAAGGGTATGTCAAAATAATCGGTGAGCGACAGTACAAGATTTTGAGCCATAGCATCAATATTGTTTCTTATCCACTCGGCATCCTCGGGATTATCGTGATAAGCTACCTCTGCAAGAACAGCAGGAGCTCTTGTACGTACAACCTCTCCCAAGGTAGTTGTTGCAACAGTTCTTACCCTATCGGGAAGAGGATAGATTTGTTTGAAGTTATTTGCGAAAATCTCTGCGGCACGCTGACCGTTTCTGCTGTTAGGTGAATAATAAAATTCAGTGCCTCTTACATTACCGTTACCGCTACCCGAAGCATTAGAATGAAGTGCCAGATGAAAATCATAATTACCGCTGTTAGAAGCTCTGATAGAAGATGCTGCAGTCATATCGGGCGTATTGCGGACATAATTTATCCCTGACGCCTCAAGATAAGGTATCATAGCATCGGCTACAAGATTCATATATTCTTCTTCATTG
>JAZUNC010000081.1:0-5640 GCA_045603945.1 Acutalibacteraceae bacterium
AGGAGGTAGTGAAAAAAAGTTTTTTAAATACCTTTAATTTCATAATATTTACTTAACTTCAAACTTATATCCAACGCCCCAAACAGTCTTTAACGTCCACCCGTCTGAAACATTTACAAGCTTTTCACGCAGCCGCTTTACATGAACATCTACTGTACGGGAATCTCCGTAATAATCAAACCCCCATACCTCGTCGAGAAGCTGGTCACGTGTGTAAACTCTGTTAGGATTACTTGCTAAATGATATATAAGTTCAAGCTCTTTAGGAGGAGTATCAATATGCTTGCCGTCAACAATGAGCTCGTAATTAGCTATGTTGATTATAAGCTTATCGAAGCGTACCTCATCTTCCTTTGATTTGCCGTCATGACCGCTGCGTCGCAAAACTGCCTTTACACGGGCTACGACCTCCTTAGCGTCAAAGGGCTTGGAAACATAGTCATCAGCCCCCAGCTCTAAACCGAGAATTTTATCGAAGGTTTCGCTTTTAGCGGTTATCATTATAATAGGAACATCCGATGTTTTTCTAATTTCTCGACACACCTGCCAACCGTCAAACCTAGGAAGCATTATATCAAGCAGAATAATATCGGGATTTTCAGATTTCTGTAGTTCTACAGCCTGCATACCGTCTGCACAGGTAATTACAGAGAATCCGTCTTTTTCAAGATACAGTCTTAAAAGCTCAGAAATATTGGTATCATCATCAACAACAAGCACCTTAATGTTTTCCATAATTTTCACCTCAAAACTATTGTATATCAATAATAATACATTTCTGTTAATAGATTATGAATTATTCTACCACTTTTTCTTTAAAATTTAAAGTGTTAATTTGCATACTAGCTCTAAAACTTACCTATTGACAAAGAGCCAAAATTAAAAGACCGCCGATGTCTTAACAAAGGCGGTCATTTAATTATTCTTCAGTAGGAGTTTCTGCTTCCTTCATCTTAGCAAAGCACTCACTGCAATATACCGGACGATCGTCACGGGGAATAAAAGGAACCTTAGCTACTCCGCCGCAAGCGTTACATACAGCCTCATGGAGCTCTCTGGGTCCGTTTCCTCTGTTCTTACGCTTGTCGCGGCAGGGTTTACATCTCTGGGGCTCGTTTTCAAAGCCTTTTTCAGCATAGAATTCCTGCTCTCTTGCAGTAAATACGAATTCTTCTCCGCATTCTTTGCAAGTAAGTGTCTTGTCTTCAAACATCTTTTGTACCTCTCTCGATATTATGTTTTTTACCCCGGTCGGACTTGCACCGACATCGATATTTGCTTTTCTGTTAAGCTACGAGGGCATATATAACAACGGAATTACCGTTATTTACGAATTAAGTTTTCTTCTAATGCGAACCAGAGCATTATCTACAGATTTTTTATTAAGTCCTAATTCTTCGGCAGTTTTTTCATAGCTTTCTGTATTTAAAAAAGAAAGCAAAACTTTAAATTCTAAGTCGGAAAGTTTAGATTTAAAAGCGTTAGAATTTTCGAAAGAATCTGTCTTATGAAAAAACTCTTCCTCAGCACTAATAGTTTTTATATCTGCCTCGGAATTATTATCAATCGGTACAATAAGCTCTTCAGGAATCCTTTTTTTAGCTGATGCTTTTCGGATAGTGGATTTTAAAGAACGGTCTATACATACGGATAAAAAGGTAGAAAAGGAGGATGAATGAAAATCAAACATCTGGACTGCATAATAGAAAGAAATAGTTGCGTCCTGAAGCATATCATCCGATTCGCTTCCCGTGTAGAAGTTTTTAGATATAATATATTTTATGAGAGGCAAATATCTGTAAAAAAGCACCTCAAACGCATCTTGATCGTTTTCGCGTATTTTAGTGATAAGCTCATCGTCAGAAAGATGATTGTATTTTTCGACAAATGTTTTACACATAAAAACCTCAAAATAGCATTATTCACTAATAATAAAATAATAATAATCTAATTTTTTGAGTTTGTCAAGGAATATTTGCAAAAATATTATTGAAAACAACAACGCCGATACCCACGTATGGTATCGGCATTGTTGTTTATAGCTTGATTTTTTAATCGGTAGGTGTTCCCGACTGTGAATCCGTAGAGCTAGTGGTGCTTGAAGTGTTAGAGCTATTGTCATTCTGGTTAGACTGATCTTCATTATCAGGATTATTACCTGTTTCCTTATCAGCCTGAGCATTAAGCTTTTCCAGGTATGCTTTAACATTTTTCTGACCCTTAATTGCTAACACCTCACCGCTGTGTTCACTGCAATACTTCTGACCTGAGGTCTTATACCAGCCGTAGCTGCTTACAGGACAGTCCTCTCTTGCAATACAACCGCTTTGAGAACAATACAGTCTGCACTGAACATATTCGCTTGTGGGGAAGTTTTTAGCGTCAAGGCCCTTGTGAATTTCGCTCATTACGGCAACCCACATTTTGCGTGCACGTTTAGAGTCATCTATTTTTTGAAGCTCATCATATCCGCACCAGCTTGAAGCTACATAATACGGTGAACCGCCCACAAACCAAATATCGTTTGTGTTATTTGCAGTACCGGTTTTTGCAAAGAAGTCCATACCAAGAGCTCCCTTTGCAGCCTTTGCCGTTCCTTCACTTCCCAAAACAACATTCTGCAAGAGCTTGTTCATAATAACTGCAGTGTCTTCACTTATCGCAACGGTAGATTCCGACTTTTGCGAAATAACAAGATTGTCGTACTGGTCGTGTATTTCAGTAAAGGTAATAGGCTTATAATACTTACCCTTGTTACCGAAAATCGCAAAAGCTGCTGCAGATTCAAGTGTGGAAACTCCTCCGTTAGTGCCACCCATTCCCAGCGGTGAGTAATCAGCATCAGCAGTGGTAAGATGCTCAAGACCTAAAGTATCTGTAAGGAACTCGTAAGAGGTCGTTTTGGTAAGAAGGTCTACAAGATATACGGGAATAGTATTCATAGAAATTTCAAGGGCATACTCAACGCTTACATTTCCTTTATAATACTTATACCAGTTTACAGGACACCAGGTATCTTTATTATAATAGGTCTTTTTATCATTAACTATTGATGAATAAGTGATAAAGTTGTTTTCAATCGCTAATGAATAGGCAGACAGCGGTTTGATTGTCGAACCAGGCTGTCGGAAAGACATTGTAGCACGGTTTAGTCCGCGGTTCTCGGTTTTCTCGCCCATACCGCCAACCATTCCGAGTACATTACCTGAATAGTCCATTACTACCATAGAGCCCTGTAAAGGCTCTTTCTTATTTCCGGGCAAAGCATATTTATCGTCCTCATAGACCTTTTCCATGGTTTCCTGAATTTTAGGATTGAGGGTAGAATATATCTTGTATCCGCCATTGTAGAAATTAGTTTCGGCATGAGGTTTTTCCCAGCCGTTCTTTTTCATAAGAGCCTGAACCACATCGTTTATAAGTGCATCTACAAAGTAGCTGTTTACCGAGGTTTCTTTAAGAGCTCCGCGGTCTGCGGTAACATTAAGCTCCTCGGCGACCGCCGCATCATACTCATCCTTTGTAATAAGCTTCTGCTCTAACATAAGGCTGAGAACGAGATTGCGACGTTCTTTATTCTTATCGGGATTGGTATCTGGCCGGTAGCGTTCAGGCAAATTAGTTATTCCTGCAATCGAAGCACATTCTGCCAAGGTAAGCTCGTTAACATTCTTGCCGTAATAGTACTCTGATGCAACCTCTACACCGTAAAGTCCGTTACCCATTGCTATGGTGTTCATATAACATTCGAGAATAACATCTTTAGTAAACTTGCTTTCGAGATAGCGAGCACGCATTATTTCACGAACCTTACGCGTTGCACTTCTGTCGTTATCCTTAGTTAGGTTCTTTACAAGCTGTTGAGTTATTGAAGAACCGCCGTAGCCCGAGGTGGTGCGATTTGTTACCATATTAAGAAATGCACCGAAGGTTCTTCTCCAGTCCACACCCTCGTGGTCATTAAAGCGTTTATCCTCAATAGCTACAAAGGCATCGGCAAGGTACTGAGGTATGCCGTTGTAGGTTTCGTCCTTGGCCTTTGCCAAGTCTTCATTATAATCAACCCAAATTCTGTTCTCTTCGCCGTGAAGCCGCTGATACTCTACCCAATCGCCGTTGTCGTTTTTAACATATATCGTTGTGGCGTAGTCGAGAGCCAGCTCATTAAGGTTTTCATCCATTGTGCCGTCAACAAACAGTATTACATATCCGACTATACTTCCGACACCGATACATCCAAGCATAACACAAACCAAAAACACTATAAGAATGGTTGTAAGAATTTTCTTCCTTTTAGCTTTATTACCCGTTTTCTTTTTAACCGGGCCTTTGTTTTCAAGCTTTTCGATAGAACTAGCATCTTCTTCATCCGGAACAGAAAAGCTATTAAGATCTAATACATCTGAGTCTGTGCTTGAAAGATCTATATTTTCAGAATTATTCGGTACATTACCCTCAGGTTGCTGACCGATATTTTCCGAGTTGCCAAAAAGATTTGTATACTCGTCATCAAAATTTTTATTGTTCAAGCATTACACCTCACAATACATTTTTTCCTATTATAGCATATTTTACACAAAAATGGGTAACAATTTTTTTACAATTACTTTAATAATATATTAAGGAGTAATAAATGCCTGACATAATTAAAAAAAGGATCGCCGTAACATTACTATTTATACTGCTTGCGATATCTTTATTTTTGTTGCCAATTCTATCTAAAGAGCAAGAGATACCGCACTCATCAAGTGCCGAGAGCGGTACTGAAAATAACACATTGACACTTAAACTTTATGACAATACCCTTTGTTTGTTTGAAAACCGAGAAATTGTAAAAAAATACGAAGTTAATCCATCGGTGCTACCAGGTGAAGACCTCGGCTTGCTCAGTAACGGAATAACGGTTAAGTCGATTGCCGAAGCAGATTCTATTGCCGAGGATTATGATGGATAATCCTTGCTTGACAACTTCTTGATAATTTAATATAATCTATTTATATTGCATTTGGAGTGATTCTGTTGGAAAGAGACGCAATATCTGTAGGTGTTGGAAAAGGCGGTCTAAAAAGCACCGCCGAAATTAAGATACTTGTGCTTTATCTGCTTATGAATGTAAATGAGCCTGTTCCCTCTAATCAAATTGCAGATTTATTGCATATAGAAGGCATTGCAAACACCTTTGAAGTAAACGAAGCTTTTTTTCAGCTTCATAAAAACGGACTTATTTGTGAGGACGAAGAAGGTACCGAAAGTTATTTGATAAACGACAAGGGCCGTGATGTTGGGCAGACTCTGCAGTCGTCCGTGCCGTTTACTGTTCGCGAAAAGTCGGTTAAGCTGCTTAAAAAAATGCTTCAGCGTAACCGTCATATGAAAGAAACCGATATTGTTATATCTCACGAGGATGACGGAACGATTAAGGTAACCTGCTCTGCCATAGAAAACGATTCTGTGCTCATGAGCTTCTCATTACAGGCTGCCGACGATGCTCAGGCCATTCGTATCAGAGAGAATTTTCTCGATGACCCTGCCCTTATATACAGAACTCTTATAGATATGCTTACAAAATAATTATAAAGACTGTCTGATGACAGTCTTTTATTTTATCGTAGCATTGACAAAATTCGACAAAGAATATAT
>JAZUNC010000082.1:0-4020 GCA_045603945.1 Acutalibacteraceae bacterium
CGCTTGGCCTCCGACTTCGTTTTTACGGGCTACATCTAAAGCCTGTTCACCGATAGAGCCTGTTGAACCTAAAATAACAAGTGTTTTAGTCATATTTTTCTCCAAAAATCATATTACAGAAACCAAACTCAAGAAAAGTGCAAAGGTGGGGGCAACAAGCAGAATAGAATCTGTACGGTCGAGAACTCCGCCGTGACCGGGCATAATATTGCCGTAATCTTTAATTCCATAGCTTCTTTTAACAGCAGATGCAAATAGGTCACCAAGCATACCAACCACGCTGAGAAGCGGAGTTATAAGAACAAGTGCTATTATATTTATATCCGTTTTAAGTATTGCCTCAAATATAAAGCATATTAAAATCGTTCCGATAACAGAGCCAAGAAGTCCTCCAACAGCACCCTCTATAGTTTTTTTAGGGCTTATTTCGGGAGCTAATTTATGCTTACCAATAGCACTGCCTACAAAATACGCACATATATCGGATATACAGGCAAAATTGAACAGAAGAACAAAATAGAGTATACCCGCACCGTCTTTTGAGCTGATAAGCAATGCAAGACAGTAAAAGGCGAAAGATATTATTATAGGCATTGAAAGTGCCATTGTTATCTGACGGTCGCCGAAGTTTTTATGGTCGAACACGGCAAAAGCCACAACCGACAAAACATAAACTACTGTGAGCACAGTTTCGTTTATGAAAATTCCGCTATAAGAAAACTGCACTAAAGCGGAATATACCATTGCCACGATAACTGCCGCTTTATTTTTTATACAACCTGTATTGTTAAGCATTTCAAAGGTTGCGATTGCGGCAAGCAAAGCTACAGCTATTACCACAGTAACTGCGAAAAAACTGTTAAGCACAAGAAGTCCTACGACGATTGCCGCAGCTACTATTCCTGAAATAATTCGGGTTTTCAAATTCTTCTCCCCTTTTATAATGAATTGTTATACCCCACCGAAACGGCGGTTGCGTTTGTTATAATCATCAATAGCAGAGTCCAGATCCTCTGTTTTAAAATCGGGCCACAGAATGTCGGAAAACCAGAACTCGCTGTAAGCAGACTGCCAAATAAGAAAATTAGAAAGTCTGTATTCTCCGCTTGGGCGGATGATAAGCTCTGGGTCGGGAATATCCTTTGTATATATATGAGATGATATTAAATCTTCGGTAATATTCTCATATGGAATTCCCTCTTTTATTATATCCTTAACGGCGTGAACAAGCTCATCTCTGCCGCCATAGTTAATTGCCATATAGCATTTAAGTCCTGTAGCATCCTTAGAGTCATACTCTGCCCTTTCCATAAGCTTTGCAATATCCTCGGGCATACCGCTTCTATCCCCTAAAAACTCGAGCTTAATATTCTCGCTTTTAAAGTTTGCCGAATCGCGAAGATAATCGCGGAATATGTTCATAATAGCATCCACCTCTTCTTTGGGGCGACGCCAATTCTCGGTTGAAAAAGCATATACCGTTAAGTATTTTATACCGATTTTGTTACAATATCTTGCAATTTCTTTGAACTTTTTTGAGCCTGCGGCGTGTCCAGCAGTCCTTGGTAGATTACGCTTTTTTGCCCATCTGCCGTTGCCGTCCATAATTATCGCAATATGCTCGGGAAGCTGTCGTTCTACGGTTTGTTGAGTTTTTTGTTTAAATAGTGCCAACACAGTTCACCTTTCAAAAAACCACCATAGCTTCGCTATGATGGTTTAATTTTAGTCTTGAAGCTTAGATCTCGAGAATCTCTTTTTCTTTTGCTGCACAAAGAGAATCTACCTCGGCACAATACTTGTCTGTAAGATTCTGTACCTTCTTTTCACCGTTTGCCTGGTCGTCCTCGGTGATTGCACTCTCTTTCTTCATAGCCTTAAGCTTTTCAATAGCATCGCGACGAATAGAGCGTATAGCTACCTTTCCGTCCTCTGCCATTTTTTTAATCTCTTTAACAAGCTCTTTACGACGGTCCTCGGTAAGAGGCGGGAATATAAGGCGGATAACGCGTCCGTCATTATTAGGGTTAATACCGATGTCAGAAACCTGAATAGCCTTTTCGATAAGCTTTAAGGTGGAAGTATCCCAAGGCTGAATCTGCAGTGTGCGACCCTCGGGAACAGATACGGTAGCTATCTGCTGAATGGGGGTAGCTACACCGTAATAATCGACTGTAATTCTATCTAAAATAGACGCATTCGCACGTCCTGCACGAACGGTAGCAAACTCGCGTGTAACCGAGTTTACGCTTTTGTCCATACGCTCTTCTGTATTTTTAAGTAAGTCTTTCATAAAGATACCTCCATATTATATTTATTCTACAAGTGTGCCGATATTCTCGCCAAGCATAGCTTTTTTGATATTATCAGGATCTTTCATGCTGAAAACAAGAATTTTAATTCCGTTATCCTGACAGAGGGATGCAGCAGTCATATCCATTACATTAAGTCCCAGTGTAAGAACATCGTGATGGGTAAGGTTGTCGAACTTCTTAGCATCGGGGTTTTTCTTGGGGTCGCTGTCGTACACACCGTCTACATTGGTTGCCTTGAAAATAACATCTGCACCTATTTCAGCGGCACGAAGTGCGGCAGCTGTATCGGTAGAAAAGAAGGGATTTCCTGTTCCGCAACCGAAAATTACGATTTTACCTTCGTTTAAATGGGTTACCGAACGGGATTTTGTGTAAGGCTCTGCTACCTGACGCATTTCGATAGCAGTAAGCACTCGTGCATCTACACCCAGCTGCTCGAAAGCGTCCTGAAGTGCTAAAGAGTTTATGGTAGTAGCAAGCATACCCATATGGTCGGCACGGGTACGGTCCATTTCACCGCTGGAGCGGCCTCTCCAGAAGTTTCCGCCACCTACAACGATTGCAATCTGAACACCTAAATCTGCACATTCTTTTATCCGCTTGCAAACATCTAAAACGGTATCAAAATCAAGACCCGACGGCTGTCCTCCTGCAAGAGCTTCACCGCTGAGTTTTAAGAGCACACGCTTAAAAACAGGCTTTTGTTCACTCATTTATATCCCTCCGATAGTATCATACATATTCACAAGATATATTTTACAATAAGTATTTATTAAAGTCAATCTAAAATAATTTTAATCTTATTGTTTCTATCATCGGTGGCAGAATTTTCGAAAGCCAACAATTAATATTATTTAAACCTCTCTTTTAAAAATCAAATAAAAGCATTAAGATCATAATACAAAAGCTCTGCAGGACAGCTATCTTCTTAAACGCAAAAAAAGACCTACCGAAATCGGTAGGTCAGTAATAATTATATGAATTAATTATTTAATCATATTTGCAACTTCGCTTGCAAAGTCGTCTGCACGCTTTTCGATTCCTTCGCCCTTTTCATAGCGAACAAAGCCTGCAACCTTGATTGATCCGCCAAGTGCTTTAGCAACAGATTCAACATACTTACCAACGGTAAGATCACCGTCGATAACATACTGCTGCTCTACAAGACAGGTTTCCTTGTAGAATTTGCCGATTTTGCCCTCAACAATTTTGCCGAGAACAGCGTCGGGCTTATTAGCCATTTTAGGATCTTCCTTCATCTGAGCGATAAGGATGTGCTTCTCCTTCTCGAGATCCTCTGCAGGAACAGAAGCAGGGTCGAGATAAGAGGGATTCATAGCTGCAATCTGCATAGCAACATTTTTACCCATAGCAATAAATTCATCGCTTACAGCAAGGTCAGACTCGAAGTTTACGAGAACGCCGATCTTTCCGCCTGCGTGAACATAGTTAACTGTCTTACCCTCAATGCGAGCAAAACGGCGAACCTGTATATTCTCGCGGAACTTGAGGAATATCTCCTGCTTGTGCTCTTCAACTGTTTTTCCTTCGTAGGTAGAAGCAAGAAGAGCGTCTACATCAGCGGGGTTTTTTGCAACATCAGCCTTTGCACAGAGATTTACGAAATCTTTGAATGCTCCGCTGCCTGCAACGAAGTCAGTTCCGGAGTTAACTTCGATAACAGCGCCTACATCGCCGTCAACGA
>JAZUNC010000083.1:0-3746 GCA_045603945.1 Acutalibacteraceae bacterium
ATAATTGTGGTGTTTCAGCTGCTGAGTTATGGGCTCACCGCACTGGGGGTATTCCCTCTGTCGCTTGTGCTGATACCTATTGTGCTGGGTGCATATATGTATGGTGTCGGGGCAGGAGCAATACTTGGTTGCATTTTCGGCATAGTGGTTACCGTATGTTGTTTTACGGGACTTGATAAGGGCGGATATATACTTATTACAGCCGACCCACTTATAACCACCGCCATCTGCCTTGTTAAAGGAACGGCGGCAGGAGCCTTTGCAGGGCTTATTGCAAAGCCGATAAAGGACAAAAAGCCTACCCTTGCCATTCTTCTTGCCGCAATTGTCGCACCTGTGGTAAATACAGGACTTTTTGTTGCAGGCACCACCCTTTTCTTTAAGGATATACTTAATAGTTGGGCAGGCGGCACCGATTTGGTGTTCTATATCATCACGGTGCTTGTGGGCATTAATTTCCTTGTAGAATTTGTCGTCAATGTTGTGGCGGCACCCTTTATGCTCAGGGTTGAAAAGGGAATAAAAAGAATATAGCTTCTGATTTTAAAAAACCTCTCGGTGTTGCACAGAGAGGTCTTTTTTTGTCGGTGGCAACTCGCTCTTGCAAAAGAGAGTGAAAAAGATTATAATAAAATAAAATAATTTTTTTATTTAGGGGGATATACTGAAATGATAGCACCTATTGCGGCGGCGGTCATCTTCGTAGCAATGTTCGTACTTATCGTTATGGATAAAATTGAACGTCATTATGTAACTTTAGGATGCGGTGCCCTTGTTCTGATTGTTGTTTTCGGAATAATAATGCAGAGCGGCTCTGCTGTATGGGATACTCTGGCACTTTCGTCCCTTGCAGACCTGCATTTCTGGTGGGCAGACCCCAATGCGGCGGCTCATGGAAGCCACGGCGGAATAGACTGGGCTACCATAATATTCCTTGCAGGAATGATGGTTATGGTAGAGGGTATGGCAAAATCAGGCTTCTTCCGCTGGATATGTATGCTTCTTGCAAAATGGGTGAAATACAAGGTGGTGCCTCTGTTTATAGCCTTTATGGTTATGTCGGCGGTGCTTGCAATGTTTATCGACAGTATTACCGTTATACTTTTCCTTGCGGCAATTACTATCGAGCTGGCAAAGCTGCTTAAATTCAACCCCGTTCCTATGATACTTGCTGAGATATTCTGTGCAAACCTCGGCGGAAGTGCAACAATGTGCGGCGACCCACCAAACATTATTATTGGCTCTGCTCTCCGTTATTCCTTTACTGATTTCCTGCTTAATACGGGAATGATTGCGGGAATAAGTCTTATATTTATTGTTATTTATTTCTATCTTGCAAACCGCAAGACCTTAAAGGCAGCATCAGAGGTGAAAATCGACACCTCAAATATGCCCTCTCCTGCTTCTGCAATAGTTAATATGAGGGATTTCGTAATCAGTATCGCAATATTCCTTCTTGCAGTAGTTCTGCTTGTTACCCACGCCCAAACAGGACTTTCGGTTGCGGCAATAGGTCTTGGAATTGCGGTTATAACTCTGCTTTGTGCAGGCAAGGGTATACCTGAAATTCTTTCCAAGGTAGACTATAAAACCCTTCTTTTCTTTGTGGGACTATTTATTGTGGTAGGCGGACTTGAACAGACGGGTGTGCTTGAGATTATGGCAGATTTTATCGCAAGTATTTCGGGCGGAAACCTCATTATTATGTGTGTTATCATCATTTGGTTTTCTGCAGTCGCTTCTGCCTTTGTGGATAATATCCCCTTTGCCGCTACAATGGTGCCTATCATTTCAAGCCTTGCAGGAGCAGATGCAGGAATGCTCTCTACCCTTGCGTGGAGCCTTGCAATGGGTACCGATATAGGCGGATGTGCAACCCCCATCGGTGCATCGGCAAATGTTGTGGGCACCTCGGTTGCGGCTAAAAATGGTTACATAATAACCTGGGGTAAATACTGCAAACAGGCAGTTCCTGCAACCTTTATTGTTCTGGCGATTTCTACAGTGATTATAATACTAAGATACTGCATATAATTTAACGGGGAGGTAACCTTATGTCAAAGCGTTTCATTATTGCTATCGGCCGCGAGTTCGGAAGCGGCGGAAAGCACATAGGCAGAGCCCTTGCGAAGGAGCTGGGCGTTAATCTCTACGACCGAAACATTATCGAAAAGGTTGCGGCAGAGCTTGATGTGGATGCAAAGGAGCTTTTGCCCTACCAAAAAAAGAAAAAGCGTTCCTTTTTCCATAAAACCGTAAACGGACACACCACATCCTTCGAGGACCACGTAGCACAGATGCAGTTTGATTATATCCGCAGACTTGGCGAGTCTGACGAGTCCTTTGTTATCGTGGGACGCTGTGCTGAGGAGATTCTTAAGGATAATGAGGGTCTTATCTCTATCTTCGTTAAGGGTGACAGAGAGTATAAAATCGGCAGAGTTATGAAGCAGTTCGAGCTTGACCGCGAGGCGGCTATTGAAAAAATGGACCGTCACGACCGCACCCGAAAATATTATCACGACCGCTACTGTAAGGGCAAATGGGGACAGATAGACACCTATGACCTTTGTATAGACTCAACCCATTTTAAAACACAGGGCACAGCCGAGTTTATTAAGGAATATGTAAAAAAGAGACTTGAAGCATAAACAATACCGCGAAAGGGACACCTTTCGCGGTATTGTTATATGAAGTATTGCCTGCGGCAAAATGATGGTTTGTTTTACAAATCAAGGACGCCAACGCGAATGAAGGTTATGCTTTGCATAAATTATGGAGTCTGCGACGCATTATATAAATGCCGACAGCCATCATTTTCCTTGAAAAATGTCTATAATTATGGTAGTATAAATAGGTTATTTAAGATTTTAGGAGTATGTTATGAGTGATATCTTAAAGGAAATTTCAAGAAGACGCACCTTTGCTATAATTTCCCACCCGGATGCAGGTAAAACAACACTAACCGAAAAGCTTTTGCTATACGGTCGTGCAATTCAGTCGGCAGGCTCGGTAAAGGGCAAACAGAACGATAAGCACGCGGTTTCCGACTGGATGGAAATAGAGAAAAAGAGAGGTATTTCAATTACCTCGTCGGTTATGCAGTTTGAGTATGACGGTTATTGCATAAATATTCTCGACACCCCAGGACATCAGGACTTCTCGGAGGACACCTACCGAACACTTACCGCCGCAGACAGCGTTGTTATGGTGATTGACGCCGCCAAGGGTATTGAGCCTCAGACCCGAAAGCTTTTTAAGGTCTGTGCAATGCGTCATATTCCGATTTTCACCTTTATAAATAAGATGGATCGCGAAGCAAGAGATTCTTTCGAGCTTTTGGACGAGCTCGAAAAGGAATTCGGCATAGGCACCTATCCTATGAACTGGCCTATCGGCTGCGGAACCGATTTTAAGGGTGTTTTCGACCGTGAAAAGAGACGAATTCTCACCTTTTCAGATTCTCACGCAGGCTCCGACCGAATAGAGGCAATAGAGTGTGATATTACCGACATAGAAAAGCTTGACAGCCTTATAGGACCTTATATGCGTGAGACCCTTGTGGATGAAATAGAGCTGCTGGACGGCGCCTCCTTCGATTTCGACCTTGAAAAGGTGCGTAGAGGAGAGCTTTCTCCCGTATTTTTCGGCTCGGCTCTTAACAACTTCGGTGTAGAGCCCTTCCTCGAGAATTTTCTTCAAATGACAACAGGGCCCTTGTCCTACCGTTCGGGTGAGGAGCTTAT
>JAZUNC010000084.1:0-1845 GCA_045603945.1 Acutalibacteraceae bacterium
CTTGGCAGAATGCTCGGCAGAGTGCCCTCAACAGGCTCTCAGTTCAGCTACCGCCGTCTTGATATAACTGCCGAAAAGGTTTTCCGCGGAAGGCTTATTTCCCTTATCTTTAAGGTGAATGAACCCGAACAAGCCGCAGAAAGCGAGGCGGATGAATAATGACTATTCAAATAATAATTATTATAGTTTGTCTTTTAGGCTCTGCTTTCTTCTCTGCATCTGAGACGGCATACAATCTTGCCAACGAATCACAGCTTGAGAAAAAATCTGATAAGGGGCTAATCAACAAGTTAGCGTATAAAATAAGTCAAAACTACAATTTTGCTTTGACCTCCATACTTATTGGTAATAATATTGTCAACTTCACCCTTTCCTCGGTTGCAACCTCTCTTTCCTTAGCTTTGCTTGTGGAAACAGGGATTACGGGAGAAAACGCTGCGGCAACAATCGCCACCGTCGTTACCACTATAGTTGTACTAATCTTCGCAGAAATTGCACCTAAGGTCATTGCTAAAGGCAATTCAAGGCTTCTTATACACATTTTTGCAATTCCTCTTTATTTCTTTATGATAATCTTATCCCCCGTTGCATATCTGATAAATCTGCTTATCAAACTTGTCGATAAGATATATGTCAACAAGGACGTAGGAGTTACCACCGACGAGCTTGCCTCTATTATCGAAACGGGTGAGGAAGAGGGCTCTATCGATGAAGAACGAAGCGAGCTTTTGCAGTCGGCTATCGATTTTAATGAAACCTCTATAAAGGAAATTATGATTCCTCGTGTTGATATGGTGGCTATCGATATAAGCGACAGCATTGACGAAATACTTGAGACCATCAGAAGCACGCCGTATTCGAGAATCCCTGTTTATGAAGAGAGCATCGACAATATAATAGGTATCCTCGTTGTGCAAAATCTCTTCAAGCTGCTTGTAGACACACCTAAGGAGGAGCTGGACATACGCTCCTTGCTTGTGGAACCCTACTATATTCATATGACCGTAAAACTTCCCGATGCATTAGATGTTTTGCGTGAAGAACGCACCCATGTTATGATAGTGCTTGACGAGTTTGGCGGCACTATGGGTATTGCCACTATGGAAGATATTCTTGAAGAGCTTGTGGGAGAAATCTGGGACGAGGACGAAGAGGCGGAACACGAAATCGTTAAAGCAGGCACAGATAAATATACCGTAGAGGGAGATATGAATATTTTCGACTTCTTCGAGGCTATTGATTTTAACGAGGGAGATTTTGAAAGTGAGTATACAACCGTAGGCGGATGGGCAATTGAAATGCTGGACGGCTTCCCCGAAGAGGGTGCAGCCTTTACCTACGAAAACCTTACGGTTACTATTGAAACTATTGAAGACCACAGAATAACCAAGCTTTCTGTAACGGTAGCACCTGTGGAAGAGGAAGAAGAATAACCTAAACGGGACGGGAGACCCGTCCCCTACGGTTGCCGTAAATATTTATATTGAAAAAGCAGATATGTGTTAGTTCAAAACACATATCTGCTTTGTTTTATATTCCCCTGTTTTCGTTAGCCTTTTTAAAGTTAGGCTCACAGGTGAGATTGACACCTAAACGTTTAAATATTTTTTCGTCTATCTGGGACAGCATTACGGTTGAATGCACCTCGCAACCGCGTAGGTTTTCGAGCTGTTCCATAGCCTTTTCAGCATCGTCGTTGGTAGCGGCACAGATTGAAAGGGCAATAAGCACCTCATCAACATGAAGACGGGGGTTAATGCTTCCCATTGAGTCTGTTTTCAGCTTCTGAATGGGCTCAATAATTGAGGGAGAAAGAAGAAGCACTTCATCGGGAATATCGGCAAG
>JAZUNC010000085.1:0-3369 GCA_045603945.1 Acutalibacteraceae bacterium
TCGCGTTCGATAACATCGAGAGGCTGACCTGTACGCTCGCTTAAGATTCGGTTAAGAGTAGCTCTTGTCTTCTCTATATGACGAGCATGAATAAGGATGTCGGTAGCCTGACCCTCTGCAGAGCCGAGCGGCTGATGAATCATAATCTCGCTGTTGGGCAAAGCATAACGCTTACCCTTTGTGCCTGCAGCAAGAAGAAAGGCACCCATACTTGCCGCCATACCTATACAAATGGTAGAAACATCACACTTGATGTACTGCATAGTATCGTAAATTGCCATACCTGCGGACACACTGCCACCGGGGCTATTAATGTAAAAACTGATGTCCTTTTCGGGATCCTGTCCTTCAAGATACAGAAGCTGTGCGATTATAAGACTGGCAGAGCTATTATCTACCTGATCGGGTAGCATAATTATTCTGTCGTTTAAAAGACGGGAAAAGATATCATAGGAGCGTTCACCCCTACTGGTTTGTTCAACTACATAAGGAATTGTCATACCCATTTAAATCACCTCTGGAAATATTATGAACAATTGCCGCAAATTATAAACAATTAGTGTGAAACTATTCGGCAGTTTCCTCTGTCTTCTCCTCGGTTGCAGCTGCTTTAGTGGTTTTCTTAGCTGCAGTCTTCTTTGCAGGTGCTTTTTTAGCAGGTGCCTTTTTCTCGGTTTTTGTCTCAACATCCTTAACCTCGGCAGAAGCCTTTACAAGGTCGATAGCTTTGTTTAAGGTAACGTCGTGAGCAACATCCTTTTCGTTTATAGCAGCCTTAACCTGCTCTACCTCAATACCGTAGGAGGCAGCAATCTTTTCATATTCTGCTGAGAGCTCTTCATCAGTAGCGGTAAGACCTTCAACCTCAACGATTTTTTCAAGAGCAAGACGCATTTTTACCTGCTTTTCGCTCTGAGGACGGAAGGTAGCCTTGAAATCTTCTACGGTTGTGTTTGTATATTTAAGGTATGTTTCAAGATCCATACCCTGACTTCTGAGGCGATAATCAAACTCGCGTACGCTTTCATTAGAACGGTTTTCGATCATAGCGTCGGGAATTTCTGCCTTCATACCCTCAACAACTGCTTCGATAAGCTGATTTTCAACATCTTCATCGGCAGCCTTTGTCTTGCGGTCGAGAGCCTTTGCCTTAATATCTTCTTTAAGAGCATCAAGAGTGTCGAACTCGCTGACATCCTTAGCAAACTCGTCATCCATAACAGGCATCTCTTTAGCCTTAATTTCATGAAGCTTACACTTAAAGGTTGCATCCTTACCTGCAAGCTCTTCAGCCTGATATTCTGTGGGGAAGGTAACGTTTACATCGAACTCGTCACCTGAGTTGTGTCCAACGATTTGCTCTTCAAAGCCGGGGATGAACTGTCCTGATCCTAAAGTAAGGGTATATCCCTCACCTTTTCCGCCGTCGAATGCAACGCCGTCAACAAAGCCCTCAAAATCGATAACAGTCATATCGTTCATAGCGGCTGCTCTATCAGATACGGTAACGATACGGGAGTTTCTGTCAGCCATACGATCAAGCTCTGCATTTACCTCTTCATCGGTAACAACGGGAGTAACACGCTCTGCCTTAAGGCCCTTATAATCACCGAGCTCTACCTCGGGCTCTACGATAATAACTACCTTAAGCTCTACTCCATCTGCCTTGCTTATAGATACAACATCGGTCTTCTCTACATCAACAATTTTAAGCTCTGCAGCATCTACAGCCTCTAAAAGAACACCCTCATAAAGCATATTGAGAGCATCGTCAAAGAATACTGCTTCTCCGTAAAGTCTTTCGATGGTAGCAAGGGGTGCTTTGCCCTTTCTAAAGCCCTTTACGGTAATATTTTTTGCTTCCTTTTTATATACTTTTTGAATCGCATCACAAAAAGCAGCGCTGTCGATAGAAATTTCCAGCTCATACTTATTGGTATCGATTTTGTTTGAAGCCTTAAGACTCATAATTTTTACCTCCGAAAACTAAACTTGGCACATATGTGCATAAATCGTCAAATATTAATATAACATATTACTACAAATATTTCCACTAATTTTTTTGTTTTTTTAGAAAAAAATTTATTTTATTAAAAAAGGCACAAAATTCATACAGTCACAGGACACCAGTTTGAGCTTTATGCCCTCAAATTCAGAAAGTGCATTATTAAAACCATTTCCGTGAATATGACCGTAATAAAGCTTATCTACACCATATGATTTCAGGACTTCAATAAACTCTCTGCAAACCTCATTGCCGTAGACAGGCGGATAATGCATAAACACAAGTGGCTTTTTTCCTGTTTTTACAGCATCTTCCAATGAGCGGACAAGTCTTCCTGATTCCCTTAAAATTATTTTTTTATCTGCCTCGCTGTTTGAAAACATCCAGCCTCTTGTTCCGCAGACAGCTTTATCTTCCACCACTACCGAGTTATTAAAAACAAGCTCTACAGACATAATATTGTTTTCGGCAAAAAACTCATTTACTTTTTTTACGGTTGACCACCAAAGGTCGTGATTCCCTTTAAGCAAAAGCTTTTTGCCCGGAAGTGCTTCTAAAAATCTAAAATCTTCTAAGGATTCCTCCAGTTTGAGTGCCCACGAAAAATCTCCCGGCAGAATTACGGTATCATTCTCTTTTACAAGCCTTATCCAATTACTTTTAATTCTTTCAATATGATTATCCCAACCGAAAATTTCCATTGGCTTATTTGTTCCAAGTGATAGATGCAAATCGGAAATTGTAAAAATACTCAAACTGTTCACCTCTTTTTTGAATATAATTAAAATTTTATCAAACAATATTGTTGACCGAAATAGGTCTGAAATGTTTTTGATTGGAGGAAATACAATGAACAACTGCGAAAACGGCAAATGCACTCCCGGCGAAGTGATTTCGGGTATTAAATGTGATGTTGTAAACTGTGAATATCACCGCGAGGGCAACAAATGTCAGGCAGGCAGCATCGAGGTTGGTCACGGCAACTGCCAGACAAGCAAGGAAACCTCTTGCGAGACCTTTAAGGCAAAGTTCTAATTTCTCAAACAAAAACGCCCGTTTGGGCGTTTTTGTTTTTATCTTTCTATGCCGAGTCGATCTAAAACGACCTTATTCATATCTTCCTTATCACAAACATTGTCAAATCTAACCGTTGCAGTTTCTAAAGCTGCGATGGGTGCAGGGATTTCTGTGTTTGTTTTTGCCGAAAGCAGTTTTGCTGCATCAAACTCATTTTCAGGTGCTGTTTCACCGATAGCCTCTAAAACGCTGTTAGCAAACTTATAGGGGCTTGCGGTAGATGCAATAACAACAGGACGGTTATCCCCTGTTTCTTTTACATAATCGTTATATACCCTTACTGCAAC
>JAZUNC010000086.1:0-4377 GCA_045603945.1 Acutalibacteraceae bacterium
ACAAATTATACATTGTTAAAATTACCGAATGTGGTATAATTAACTTGAATATGTAATTTATTAAACTATGTATAACTTTTAAAAGAGGCATTTTAACAATGAGTATCAGTTTTGAGAATTTAAAGGGAACAGTCCTTGGTATTGATATCGGCTCTACAACTGCTAAAATAGTGGTTGTGGAAAACGGTAAACTTATATACGAAAAATACGAGCGGCATTTCTCACAGGTGCGGGCAAAGATTGCCGAAATGATATGCGGAATTCGCGATATTCTTAAAGAAAAAGATATTTCGGTAGCAGTTTCAGGCTCGGCAGGACTCGGTCTTGCTCAGGCGGCAGGACTTCCCTTTGTGCAGGAGGTTTTTGCTACGGGAGAAACGGTCAAGACCCTCGCTCCCGACACCTCTGCCGTAATAGAGCTTGGCGGAGAGGATGCAAAGGTAATTTTCTTTGAGGGTGGATTGGATGAGCGAATGAACGGCTCTTGTGCAGGTGGCACAGGCGCATTCATCGACCAAATGGCAACCCTATTGAATGTTACTAATGAGGAAATGGATGAACTTGCTTTAAGTCATGAAAGAATTTATCCTATAGCCTCCCGTTGCGGAGTTTTTGCTAAAACCGATATTCAGCCCCTACTAAATCAGGGTGCATTAAAATCTGATGTTGCCGCAAGCATATATCAGGCGGTGGTCAATCAGACCATTGCAGGTCTTGCACAGGGTAGAAAAATCGGCGGAAAGGTAATGTTCCTCGGAGGTCCGCTCTACTACTGTAAGGGTCTGCGTGAACGCTTTAAGGAAACCCTTAATCTAGACGATGCCTCGGCTGTTTTTCCCGAATACGGCAGATTTTCGGTTGCACTCGGTGCGGCTTTATATGCCTCGAAGCAGGGTGAAACACATACATACGAACAGCTTATAAAGCTGATTGAAGAAGCTAAAAGCGAGGGTGGAACGGTAAGCATTCTCGACCCGCTGTTTAAAGACGAGGAAGAATACAGCGAATTTAAACGCCGTCACGCAAGGGCAAATGTCGACATTCTTGACCCAAAGGATTATAAGGGAAATGCCTATATCGGTATCGATTGCGGCAGCACCACCACAAAGCTTGTTCTGCTTTCAGAAAATGCAGATATACTATATAGCTTTTACGACTCCAACAAAGGTAACCCTGTAGAAATAGTTCGCGGTCAGCTTGAAGAGATTTACAGACTGTGCGGCGACAGAATTAAGGTTAAAGGCAGTGCCGTTACAGGCTACGGTGAAGAGCTCATTAAGAATGCCTTTTCCACCGATGGCGGAATAGTCGAAACAATGGCACATTTCACCGCCGCCAAGCACTTTAATCCTAAGGTAGATTTTATACTTGATATAGGCGGTCAGGATATAAAGTGCTTTAAAATACGCAACAATTCTATTGACAGTATTATGCTTAATGAGGCGTGTTCTTCAGGCTGTGGCTCATTTATAGAAACCTTTGCAAAATCTATGGGTTATACAGTAGAAGATTTTGCTAATAAGGGTCTTTTTGCACCGCATCCTGTGGACTTAGGCTCACGCTGTACTGTTTTTATGAATTCCAGCGTTAAGCAGGCACAAAAGGACGGTGCAACCGTAGAGGATATTTCTGCAGGACTGTCCATAAGCGTTGTCCGTAATGCCATATATAAGGTTATCAGAGCCACCTCGCCAGATGAGCTCGGTAAGCATATTGTTGTTCAGGGCGGAACATTCTTAAATGATGCCGTGCTTCGCGGCTTTGAAACCGTTATAGGAAAGAATGTTATCCGTCCTCAAATAGCCGGTCTTATGGGAGCCTTCGGTGCGGCTCTTTATGCACGGTCGCTCAAACTGTCGGAGTCTACTACCATTACTAAGAGCGAGCTTGAAGCCTTTTCACATACCGCAAAGGCAACAACCTGTAAGGGCTGTACCAACCATTGTCGCCTTACGGTAAATACTTTTAGCTCTGGCAAGAGATTTATTTCGGGAAACCAGTGTGAAAAGGGTGCAGGCATCAAGCTGAGCGAGGACAGAATACTGCCCAATCTCTATGCCTATAAACGCGATAAAATAGAGGCTCTTTCTGCAGATACAGGTGAAAATAAAAGGGGAGTTATCGGACTGCCGCTGGCTCTCGGTATGTACGAGCTTTTGCCCCTTTGGCACGGCATATTTAAAAACCTTGGCTTTAAGGTTGAGGTTTCGGGCTTTGGCGGAAGGGAACTTTATCAGAAAGGTCAGTACAGCATACCCTCTGATACAGCCTGCTATCCTGCTAAAATAATGCACGGTCATATCGAAAAGCTTATAGAGCAAAATGTTGATGCCGTTTTCTATCCCTGCCTTTCGTATAATATCAACGAAAAGAGAAGCGACAACCACTATAATTGCCCTGTAGTAGCCTATTATTCGGAATTGCTTTCGGGTAATGTGGAAAGCCTTAGCAGAGTAAAATTTATATATCCGTATCTTAATATAAACAATAAAAATGAGCTTGCCCGCGGCCTTTATGAAGCTCTCGCCGATAGCTTTGATGTCAAGAAAATCGAGGTGCGGCGTGCGGTAGAAAAGGGTATGGATGCCTATAAACGGTGGATGAATGACATTCGTTATGCAGGTAACCGTGCGGTAGAAACGGCAAGAGAAAAGGGCAAGCCGATAATGGTGCTTTCGGGCAGACCCTATCATATTGACCCTGAAATAGGTCACGGTATAGACAAACTTGCATCCTCACTTGGATTTGTGGTTGTCAGCGAGGATTCTATAACCAATCTTGCCGATGTTCCAAGGGTGAGGGTGCTTAATCAATGGACCTATCACGCAAGGCTTTATGCCGCCGCAAAATATGCAACCGAAAACAAGGATGTTCAGCTTGTACAGCTTGTTTCATTCGGTTGCGGACTCGATGCTATAACCACCGATGAGGTCAGAAGCATATTAGAGGAAAAAGGCAAGCTTTATACCCAGATTAAAATCGATGAAATTACTAATTTAGGTGCAGTTAAAATAAGACTTCGCAGTCTGATAGGTGCACTAAGCGAAAGGAGTGGTGAGGATGAATAATGTACAGCACTCGGTGTTTACGGAGGAGATGCGTAAAACACATACCATTTTAGTTCCTAATATGCTGCCGATGCATTTTAAAATAATTCTTCGCACACTTGACCGCTTCGGTTATAAAACAGAGCTGCTTGAAACCTCTGGCAGTCACATTGCCGAAACTGGACTTAAATATGTACATAACGACACCTGCTACCCTGCTATTTTAGTTATAGGACAGTTTATGGATGCTCTTCAAAGCGGTAAATATGATTTGGATAAAGTGGCTCTTCTTCTCACTCAGACAGGGGGAGGCTGCCGTGCTTCAAATTATATTCCGCTGCTTAGAAAAGCACTTGAAAAGGCAGGGCTTTCTCACATACCCGTTATATCTCTTAATTTTTCGGGAACTGAAACATCTCCGGGATTTAAGCTCACACTTCCTATGGTGATAAAGATGATGTACGGTGCCTTTTACGGCGACCTACTTATGCTGCTTCGTAACCGTGTTAAGCCCTATGAGATGAACAAAGGGGATTCGGACAGACTTTGCGAGTACTGGACTCAACAGCTTGCCGATGAAATGGCATCAGGTAAAATCAAGTATAAAAAGGTTAAGCAGAATTATCGCGAAATAGTAAGCTCGTTTACCGATATTAAAACAAGCGGTGAGCGTAAGGTACGTGTTGGAATTGTGGGAGAGATTTTTGTAAAATTCTCACCGCTCGGTAATAATGACCTTGAAGAGTTTTTGATGTCGCAGGAGGCTGAGGTAGTAGTTCCTGGGCTTATGGACTTTATGCTTTATTGCATATATAACGGAATAATAGATACCAGACTTTACGGCTTTAAGCATTTAAAGGCATTGGGCTCAAAGCTGCTGTATAAGTTCCTTATCGGCAGACAAAAGGATGTTATAGCTGCCGTTACAGAAAACAGCGATTTTGAACCAATGGGTTGCTTTGACCATACAAAAGAGTTGGTTGGAGGTATAATCGGTCTTGGCACCAAGATGGGCGAGGGATGGCTGCTTACCGCCGAAATGATAGAGCTTATCGAACAGGGGGTGGGCAACATTGTTTGCACCCAGCCCTTTGGCTGTCTGCCTAACCATATTGTTGGAAAGGGTATGATGAAGCCGATAAAAGAGCGTTATAAGGATGTAAATATCGTCGCTATCGACTATGATGCAGGTGCAACCCGAATAAATCAGGAAAACCGCATCAAGCTTATGCTTGCCAATGCAAAACCCACCAAAGAAACGGCTACTGTATAAATATATAAAGAGGCGATTTGAAAATAGCCTCTACCAAAAAAGCTGACCGTAAGGTCA
>JAZUNC010000087.1:0-2272 GCA_045603945.1 Acutalibacteraceae bacterium
GGGTAAATGCAACACCTGTACCGCAGTTGTCACCCATGTTACCGAAAGCCATCATCTGTACGTTAACAGCGGTACCCCAAGAATAAGGAATATCGTTGTCACGACGGTAAACGTTTGCACGGGGGTTGTCCCAAGAACGGAATACAGCCTCAACAGCTCCCATGAGCTGCTCTTTGGGATCGGTGGGGAAGTCCTTGCCGATCTTGGACTTGTATTCAGCCTTGAACTGCTCTGCAAGGGTCTTGAGGTCGTCAGCGGTGAGGTCAACGTCCTGAGTAACACCCTTTTCTTCCTTCATCTGGTCGATGAGCTCTTCGAAATATTTCTTACCAACTTCCATAACAACGTCGGAATACATCTGGATGAAACGACGATAGCAGTCGTAAGCCCAACGGGGATTTCCGGACTTTGCAGCCATGGTTTCAACAACGTCTTCGTTAAGACCGAGGTTGAGGATGGTATCCATCATACCAGGCATGGAAGCACGAGCACCAGAACGAACAGAAACGAGGAGAGGATTCTCCTTATCGCCGAACTTCTTGCCGGTGATCTCTTCCATTTTCTCGATGTATTCCATGATCTGTGCCTGGATATCATCGTTGATTTTTCTGCCGTCTTCATAATACTGTGTGCAAGCCTCTGTGGTTACAGTGAAACCCTGGGGAACGGGAAGACCGATTTTGGTCATCTCAGCAAGGTTAGCACCCTTACCGCCGAGGAGTTCACGCATAGAAGCGTCGCCTTCTTTGAACAGATAGACAAACTTTTTGCTCATATTATACCTCCTGAAATTTACGGATTTTCATCCGTTTTTTAAGATATTTACCTACATAGAGTTAGGTGTCACTTTACTATAACATATTTTTCAAAAAAAATAAAGTAAAAATTTACAAAAAGGCTAATAAATTTAAGAAAATTATAGAATGTTTAATAGTAGATAGCGTACACAGTCGGATTTCAGGTTTCGGGGGTAAGATTACAATGGTATCCGTCTGCCACAGACTACTGAAAAAGCACGACCGAAGTCGTGCTTTTCTTATGCCTCGAATTTAAGTGCCTTTTGAAGCTTTTTGTTTTTCGCTAAAACTGCAATTTCGTTATTTATTGCGGTAATGAGATGGGGGCAATCCTCCATACGGTCGGTAGCAGCCTTAAAGCGGTTTGCATCTTTGCCGATGGCGGCAGAAAGAAGTGCAATAACAAGGTTTACCGATGCACGGTCGCCTGCTACAAAAATCTCGCATAACATATCAATAAGCTTTTTGGTGGCTTTTTTGTTGCCCGAATCAAGGGTTTTTCTAATTTCGGGAACAAAGTATGTTGTGCAAAAGTCGAGATAAAGATACTTTCCTTTAGCGGTAGTCTCCTGCTTATAGGTTTCTTTAAGGTCGGGATAATTTGCAAGGAGCTTTGCGGTAAGGGTTGCAACGGTTACGTTGTTGCTGGCATTTGCAGAGGGAAGCTCGGCTTCGCCAGCGGCGGTCTTGCGTACAGCCTTAATGCCTAATGCCTTTCTTGCAGAGTCTACAAAATCGATACCAACGCTGATGGCATCATTTTTGGTTTGACCCTCGTCAAAAAGATAGGAAGAAATAACGGCATATTCGCCTGCCTCGCCGTCGTTAATATCGGCACAAAGAAGCTTATAAACCTGTTTAGCCTCATCATATTCGATTTTCAGGGCTTTTGTGTTATTTGCAAACCCACCGTCTTTTTCTTTAAATCCGTTACCGTCAAGAAAGGATTTCATTTCCTCGATAACGACGTCGTAATATCTGTTTTCCAAAAAATTCACTTCCAAAAATCGTATTTTTATAAGTATAACATATTATTATTCGTTTGTCACGCGAAAATTAGGGGCTTTTCCCTATTCCCTTATCTCTAATCCCTTAATCGGGTATGCATCCACGACTTTTCATTTTTCTTGCGATATACACAAAGGGAGTGTCGAGCAAGGAAGTAACGATGTATATCAGATAGCTGGACACGATTATCGAAATAAGCGTAGTTGTGTCGTATCTTCCTGCAAAGGCAACAATATTGAAAAGAAGGGTATTTATCACTTGCGAGACAAGGGTAGAGCCATTGTTTCTCAACCATAAAAATGCCTTTTTGTTTCCCTTGATCTTCTCGGTCAGAGCCCACCATTTAAGATATAGGAAAACATCCAGCTTTTGGGATACGGCATAGCCCAGAAGGCTTGCAAACAGCAGTCTTGGTGTGGTGGAAAATACCGTTTTGATGGAGGGGGTGACCCAATCCGATGCAGAGG
>JAZUNC010000088.1:0-4360 GCA_045603945.1 Acutalibacteraceae bacterium
GCTATTGATACCGACCACTTTATGGGTGAAGATGTTGCCCGTAAAAAGGCAGGAGAGATAACCCGCAGTATGCGTGCCTCCAAGAAAGCACCGGGTGCAGACAGAATCTACACCGCAGGTGAAAAGGAATACGAAATCAGCATTGCACGTGCTTCGGGTGTTCCGATAAACGAGTCGGTTCAGAAGGAAATCATCGCCGTTCGCGACGAGCTGGGTCTTACTCAGTATAAATTCCCTTGGGAGGATTAATTAATGGATATAAGAGCTCAGTCACTTAAAAAGCATTACGAGTGGAAGGGTAAAATAGAGGTTATCTCCCGTGCTCCCATCAGTACAAGAGAGGACCTTTCCCTTGCATATACTCCAGGTGTTGCAGAGCCCTGTTTGGAAATTAATAAAGATATAAACAAATCCTACGAGCTTACCCGCCGTTCTAACCTTGTTGCGGTTATTACCGACGGCACAGCTGTTCTCGGTCTGGGCGATATCGGTCCCGAAGCAGGTATGCCCGTTATGGAGGGCAAGTGTGCACTATTTAAGACCTTTGCCGATGTTGACGCATTTCCCCTTTGCATTAAGTCTAAGGATGTAGACGAAATTGTTCGTACTATTTATCTTCTTTCAGGTTCTTTCGGCGGAATTAATCTTGAGGATATTTCGGCACCCCGTTGCTTTGAAATCGAGCAGAAGCTTAAGGAAATATGCGATATTCCAATATTCCACGACGACCAGCACGGTACGGCTATCGTTGTTGCCGCTGCACTTATCAATGCCTTAAAGCTTGTTAAAAAGGAAATCGGCAAGGTTAAGGTGGTTATAAACGGTGCAGGCTCGGCAGGTATCGCAATCGGAAAGCATCTTATGAATATGGGTGTTAAGCACCTTACCTTCTGCGACCGAGCAGGCATTATCTGCGAGGATGATAAAAATAATAACCCTGCACAGGCAGAGGTTGCTAAGGTTACAAATCTTGAGCACAAGAAAGGAACCCTTTCCGATGCCCTTGTGGGTGCAGATGTGTTTATAGGTGTTTCGGCACCTAATCTCGTTACTCCCGAAATGGTCAAGAGCATGGCAGAAGACTGCATTATGTTCCCCATGGCAAACCCAAACCCTGAAATTATGCCTGATGTGGCAAAGGCGGCAGGTGCAAGGGTTGTAGGTACAGGACGTTCCGACTTCCCTAATCAGATTAACAATGTTCTTGCATTCCCAGGCATCTTCCGCGGTGCACTTGATTGCAGAGCCTCCTGCATTAACGAGGAAATGAAGGTTGCAACCTCCTACGCACTTGCATCTCTAATCCCCGATGATGAGATAACCGAGGAGAATATTATTGCCCCCGCTCTCGATAAGAGGGTGGCACAGGTTGTAGCCGAGGCAGTTGTTAAAACCGCTAAGGAAACAGGTGTAGCGAGAATTTAACCCAAAACCGAATAAAATCCGCAAAATTTTGTGGATTTTATTTTTTATGTTTGACAAATGAATATAGGTGTGCTATAATCGTTTCAACGCTTTAAACCGTAAAAGTATTTTTTAACCCAGGAGATAATCAAAATGATGCCAAGAAAAGGTAACTTAATGGGTGTCAGAGAGGACATAAAGGTTCTCGATGCCACCATCCGCGACGGCGGACTGTGTAATAATTTCAATTTTTCGGACGAGTTTGTTTCCGATTTGTATAGAGCCAATGTTAAGTCTGGAATCGACTATATGGAGTTTGGATATAAATCCAGCAAAGCAATGTTTGACGAAACTAAGTACGGCAAATGGAAGTTCTGTGCCGAGGAGGACATTCGTGCCATTGTGGGAGAAAACATTTCCGATATGAAGATTTCGGTAATGGCGGATGTAGGCAGATGCGACTATAAACCCGATTTTGTTAAGAAGAGCGAAAGTGTTATAGATATGGTGCGTGTAGCCTGCTATCTGCATCAGCTTCCTACCGCTATAGAGATGGTAGAGCACTTCCACAGCCTCGGTTACGAAACCGCTTGCAACATTATGGCGGTTTCACAGGCTAATTCCGATCAGCTTATGCAGGCACTTGAGATGCTTGCAAATACAAATGTGGACGTTATCTATCTCGTAGATAGCTATGGCTCGCTCTATCCCGAAAATGCATCTGAGCTTGCTAAAAAATATGTTGCCGCAGTAGAGGGTACAGGCAAGCAGATAGGCTTTCATGCCCATAACAACCAAAACCTTGCCTTTGCAAACACAATAGAAACAATGTCCTATGGACTGTCTTTTATGGATGCTACTATGCAGGGTATAGGCAGAGGTGCAGGAAACTGCTCCATAGAGCTGCTTGTGGGATTCCTTAAGAACCCCAAGTACAATATTTATCATCTGCTTAAGTTTATAGAAAAGCATATGCCTGCCCTCCGCGAGCAGGGTGTGCATTGGGGATATGACCTACAGTATATGTTTACAGGACTGCTTAATCGTCATCCTAAGGAAGCTATCGAGTTTACAAACGACGAGCGTACCGACTATGCCGAATTTTATAAAACACTGCTTGAAAACCATTAAAGTCAAGAGAGATGCTCAAAGTTTGTAGTGTAGGTCAATTCACTAATCAATCAGTACCTTTTATATTTACAAATAAGAAAACTGATATGTATTAATCATAATACATATCAGTTTTTTGTCACAATAGTAAGATAAATCAAATAGTATATTAGATAAACCAAATGATAAAGTGTTACAATAAATTTTAAAATAAATCCTAAAGTTTTTAAACTTTCGGTAAACAATACTTATATATAGTTGCAAAAGTCATATTTTCTGCTGTATAATAATAATATGAAAACGGCACTTTTCGGAGGTGTATCTTATGAGAATACAGTTTATAGGTGCAACCCATGAGGTTACAGGAAGCTGCACCCTGCTTACCGTTGGAGGAAAGTATTATCTTGTGGATTGCGGTATGGAGCAGGGCAAGGATGTGTTTCAGAACATACCTCTGCCTGTTGCCGCAAATGATATTGAAGCGGTATTTCTTACCCACGCTCATATAGACCATTCGGGTATGCTGCCTAAGCTTTATAAGGACGGCTTTCGCGGAACTATATATGCAACAGATGTAACCTGCGATCTGTGTAACGTTATGCTTCGTGATTCTGCTCACATTCAGGAGTTTGAGGCACAGTGGCGTTCTAAAAAGGCTGTCCGTTCAGGCGGAGAGGTTATCGAGCCTGTATATAATACGCAGGATGCGGTAGGTGCTATTTCTCTTTTTAGAAGATGTGACTACGGTGAGATAATCTATCCTGCCGAGGGTATACAGCTTAGATTCACCGACATAGGCCATCTGTTAGGCTCTGCCTGTATTGAGCTTTGGCTCAAAGAGGGCAAGACCGAAAAGAAAATAGTTTTCAGCGGTGATGTTGGTAATACAAATCAGGGAATCATACGCGACCCTCAGACAGTAGAGGAGACCGACTATCTTGTAATAGAGTCCACCTACGGAAACCGTTTTCACGAACAGGCTCGCCGCGATGTTGTTGCTGAGCTTGCAAGGTATATTCAAACCGCAATGGATAAGGGCGGAAATGTTATAATTCCCTCCTTTGCCATTGGCAGAACACAGGAACTTCTGTACTTACTGCGTACCATTAAGGAGCAGGGGCTTGTGAAGGGACACGATGGATTCCCGGTCTATGTGGATAGCCCCCTTGCGGTGGAAGCCACCCGGATCTATGCCTGCGGCATGACAGATTATTACGATCAGGAGACCCTTGACCTGCTGGCGCAGGGAATTGACCCTATCCTGTTCCCGGATCTGCGGCTGAGTGTGACTTCGGATGAATCCAAGCTTATCAATGCGGATAAGACCCCGAAGGTCATCCTGTCTGCCTCCGGTATGTGTGAGGCGGGGCGTATTCGCCACCATTTGAAGCACAATCTCTGGCGTAGCGACAGCACCATCCTGTTTGTGGGTTACCAGTCTGCCGGTACAGTGGGCAGAAAGCTGGTGGATGGGGCGGATTCTGTCCGTCTCTTTGGAGAGAATATCGCGGTTCACGCAGCAATTGTGGAATTGGATGGCATCTCCGGCCATGCGGATCGGGATATGCTGCTGGATTGGCTGCACCATATGGGAAAAGCACCCCGACAGGTGTTTGTAAATCACGGAGAGGATACGGTCTGTGACAGCTTTGTGCAGACGGTGCAGGAACGCCTGGGCTACCCGGCATCCGCACCCTTCAGCGGCGACGGCTATGATCTTCTGACGGACCAGTGGTTCCAGAAAGGGACTGTGGTGCGGATCAGCACCGAAAGCAGAGGCCGCCGCAATGCCACCAAGCTGTATGAGCGTCTGCTGGAGGCAGGAAAGCGGCTCATGCGTCTGATC
>JAZUNC010000089.1:0-7863 GCA_045603945.1 Acutalibacteraceae bacterium
CTTTGTTAAGCATTTCTTTTGCAGAAACTAACATTTTTAAGTCCTCCAGATAAATGTTTTTTAACTTGTTTATTATATAATCATTTTGCACAAAAATCAAGAGAAAGTGTTATCTTTTTAAAGTTTTGTTTAAGATAACACTTTTCCCTTAATAATTCGGTTATACAAAGGTAGTTTTATACTACCTTTCCGTTTTTGATTTTATAGGTTTTGCCGCTGATTTTAACATTTCCGTTGAAGGACGACTGCATTACACCGCCCTTGACATAGTACTTACTACCTCCGTAGCTAACGATTGCGGTGTCCTTAACCCATTTACCGCCGTTTACATGGTAGTATTTGCCGTTAAATTTAACAAGGGTATTATCACGGGCCATTTTACCGGCCTTTACATACCACCACTGGTTATTGTATTGAACGAGGGTTGTGGCAGAGAAGTCTACCTTACCGTTCTTAACGTAATACCAAGTTCCACCATACTGAACGAGGGTGGTTGAACTTGTGATGTTTCCGCCGTTTACGTGATACCATACATTGTTGTATTTAACGAGGGTGTTGTCACGTGACATTTTACCGTTCTTTATATACCACCACTTGTTGTTGAATTTCACAAGGGTAGTATCGTTTGCAAGCTTGCCACCCTTAACGTGATACCAAACTCCGCCGTACTGAACGAGGGTGTCACTCTTATCAAGTTTTCCGCCCTTTACATAATACCAAACACCGTTATATTTTACAAGTGTGGTATCCTTAACCCATTTACCTCCGTTTACGTGGTAGTATACACCTTTGTAGTTCACAAGAGTGTTGTCGGTGTTCATTCTGCCGTTCTTAACATACCACCACGCGTTATTGTAATTTACAAGAGTCGTAGCACCAAAGTCTACCTTTCCGTTTTCAACAAAGTACCAAATACCATTATTCTTTACAAGTGTTCTTGCAGAGGTGTCTACCTTTCCGTTCTTAACGTAATACCAAACGTTCTCGCGATTTACAAGAGCAGGGCCCTTAGGCAGACCTGCATAAGAGTAGGTGTAGTGGCGAACAAAGTTTCCTGCTTTGTCGAAGACGGAAACCGTGATAGTATTATCCTTTATTTCAAATCCTCTTATAGCGTTATTTCCGAAATCGAAATCATAAAGGACTTCGTAGTTATAATTCTTTATGTTGTACTTATAAATTTTGTCTGCCGAGTTGAAATACAGGTAGATTCCGTCGGTCTCAAGTTTGCTGAAGTTTTCCCAATAGATATAAGTTCCACCCCAGTGGTGAGGCCAGGTAAATCCATCTTCTTCTTTAAGGTCTAACACCCACCAAAGCTTTTCCTCGTCGAAATCGTAATAAAGAAGCTTTTCGCCGTGCTTTTCACGCTCGTCGTCGGTTATAAACCAAAGGTCACCGTTTACATACTGCATAGCGGTGTTTGAATAGCTCCAGAAAAATCCCTCGTCGTAGTAGGTTTCGCTGGGGCTTCTATCGTAGTCAAAGTTGTAAATTTTGTTGCCATTGACATCAACATCATGTCCAAAGGCTGCAGAGGACTTAAGGAAGTAATCATGCTTTACGCCGCCCTTGGTATCGTCGATATCGTCCCAGGTAACGTCTACGTGGAATCTGCATTCGCCAAGACCTACAAAGTTGAATTCAAGAATATTCCATACGTGGTCGAGGTCCTGAGAAGGACAGAGGTAGTTCTTTATGCCGAGCTTATCGAGCATATAGGAGTATGCCATTGAATATCCCTGACAAACAGAAGTTTTCTTAACAAATGCACCGTACATAGTCTCCCAATCGGAGTACCAATAACGGTTAACGTTAAGGTTTTCGTGGTCGTATTCGTTCCAGAGAGCGAGGCGGTCGTGAACGATGAGAGCCTTAACGTCGGGAGTGAGGTCGGCATTTACAAGGTCGGCTATCATCTCGTTTGCAATCTTGTCGCACTGAGCAAGACGGCTTTTATATGTAGAGAGGCTGAGAGCATATTCAAATACGACCTTATCGATATAATTGCCTTTGTACCAAATAGTTAAGCTCTTGATGTCGAAACACTTGGGATTATAATAAGTGAATTCGTATAAAAGATCGTAACTGTCGTCTTTTTCTGTATACTCGGTATAAGCTTTATAAGGTATTCTATAATCATACAGATAAAGAGTTGTATTGTGTTTAGAATAAGCCTGGTCAACCAGTTTTTCCAGCGTCACATACTGAGAATAGGAAACATTCACATATTCATCGTATGGGTATTGTCTTCCAAATGCTTCCTTTGTTTCGGGGGCATCGGATGTGCTTACAAATTGGGGAAAGTCCTTAAAATCGTAATCAGATTCGACTGGACCATTGCCATAAGCTTCCTTACTTACCGTTCCTCCGCATACGGATGCAGGGCCGTTTGCAGCGGCGGCAGAGACGGGAGAAGCCGCAAGTGCAAACAGGAAAACGGTAGCAAGCAAAACAGAAATTATCTTTTTCATAATTGCATCTCCTAAGCAAATATTTTTCTATTATATATTTTACTATATTATACCAATAAAATCAAGACCCGAAAACAACAGTTTTCAGGTCTTAAACAGATTTATTCTTCGGGCTTTGTTTCCAAAATTTCGGGGTTTTCGAGATAGTTTGCAAATTTTCTGAATGCGGCGGCAAAATAGATTCCCGAACAAATTCGTTCATCCATTACCACGCCTAATGGCATACACTTTTCAAAAACAATTTCTCCGTTTTTCTTTTTAGCTACCTCGCGGTTTTTGCCCATTGCGATAAACACACTTGTAGTTCCAAAATTGTATATATGATGGTAAATATGATTTGTTCTTATAGATGCAAGATTTGTAAGGGTGAGCGAAGAATGAAAAGGACTTAAATCTACAATAAATTTGGGAAGCAGTCCATATCTGTCGAGAAGCTTAAAAAGACCTACACCGACAAGCAATAAACCAGGTAAAGAAACAAGGAATTTTATCATTTTATCGGTATTATTGACCGTGCTTTCCTTTTTGTTTTCCTCAACATATTCGGTCATTTTTTTATTGACCTCGAAAATATCGTCATCAAGCTCGAACTGAACCTTAGACATGGTTTCTTCCTGCGTTGCAAGGTTTTTAAGCACCACCATTGCGACCTTGAAATCTTTATGAGAATATATCTTTTTATTTACGATGAAATTGTTAAGCAAAGGAAATTCGTGCACCGTTCTGAGATATGCCGCCATTATGACCGACATATGATTCATTCTGATACCTTCTTTACGCTTTTTGTTTATGTAATCCTGAATAGGAGCAACAGGAACATCAACCGTTATCATATTCATTGCATCATTTCGCTTATCCATTATATATGGAACCACCGTATACATAGGGTCTGCTTTTCTTACTCTTTTTCCGTCAGCTCTGAAAGCCACGCGTTTTCCCCCGTTCATAATTTATTAACAAAGTTATTTTACTACAAAATTCGACATAATGCAACAAAAAGTTGAACTATCAACAAAAATAGCCGCAGAAATTATCTGCGGCATAATAGTATTTATTCGTGAAGATAGATTGTTCCTGAATTTCTGTGTTTATAGACGCTTAACACCACACCTATTCCGCACATAAGACAAAGCAGCGAGCTACCGCCCGCACTGAAAAACGGCAAGGTTATTCCAATAACAGGAAGCACCGATGTGCACATTCCAATATTTATAAGCGACTGAGCGAATAGCATAGCAAATATTCCAGATGCGATATACATTCCTGATTCATCGGGAGAAAGACGTGCAATTCTTATACAACGCAGACATATGGCTGTAAGCAGTATAAGCACGGCAAGACAACCGAGTAGCCCCAGCTCTTCCCCGATGCTTACAAAAATAAAGTCATTATGACCCTCGGGTACGCCCTGTACCTGTGTAAGCTCGCCATTAAACAAGCCCTGCCCAACGATACCGCCGTTTGCAAGTGCTATTCTTCCCATCCATTGCTGATATCCTACCCCCTGCAAATTTGATTCCAAGTCGAACAGATAGAGTATTCTTGCCTTTTGGTCTTCTGTCATAACGAAGAAAAACGCAAGCGGTGTCGCTATAAGAGCCGCAACACCTGCAGCAGCAAAATATCTTAGCTTAAGTCCTGCTACGAACAGCATACAAACAAACATTACAGCAAAAACAAGGGCTGTACCATCGTCGCCTTGAAAATGGATTAGAACTACAGGGAAGCCGCCATGAATCAAGAGCGGAATTAAGGTTTTTAGCTTATTTATAGTTTTCTTGACCTTTGAAAGATGTGCCGCATAGGTTATGACAAAGCAGACCTTTAAAAGCTCTGCAGGCTGGAAAGACATTCCCCCAGGAAGCAAAAGCCAAGCCTTATCGTCGGTGCCCTCCGGTGCGTAGCCTATAAAAAAGGTAAGCAATACAGGTATAACTCCTATAGCCGCGGCTATAAACCAATATTTCTGCATTGTTTTATAGTCTATATTTGAAACTGCTATTGCAATAACAAGTCCAACAAGCATTGCAAAAAGCTGAGTGAAGAACTGACGCAGATTTTCGGTATATGCCGTTGCAGACATTACCGCAAGACAACCGAATGATGATGCGGCAAAAACAAGAACCAACAAAATTTTATCTGTTTCGCGGATATAATCGGCTACAAGAGAAAACAAATTTTTCATCTGCGTCATCTCCCATTCATAAGCTTATATAGGATATTATATTTTATTCTTGCCGTAAATGCAAGCATATAAATTTCCCTTTTATTGACTTTACCTAAATATAATTTATAAAGAGTGTAAAATCCGCTCTTTATTATTTTAAATTTATGTGATATAATTAGTAAAACTATATCCTTATTGGAGGAATGTACAATGCTAAGTGATATTGAAATTGCTCAGGGCGCAAAAATGCTCCCAATCAAAGAAGTTGCAAAATCCTTGGATATTGCAGAGGACGATCTTGAATTTTACGGAAAATACAAGGCAAAGCTCAGTGAAGAGCTTATTGACCGTGTTAAAGACCGTCCCGACGGAAAGCTTATCCTTGTGACCGCCATTAACCCCACCCCTGCAGGTGAAGGCAAAACCACTACCTCAGTCGGACTGGGACAGGCTATGCCTCTTATCGGCAAAAAGGCTATCATTGCTTTACGCGAGCCCTCTTTAGGTCCTGTATTCGGAATCAAGGGCGGGGCCGCAGGCGGCGGATATGCACAAGTTGTTCCTATGGAAGATATAAATCTCCATTTCACAGGAGATATGCACGCTATAACTGCCGCAAACAATCTGCTTTGTGCTCTTCTTGACAATCATTTACAGCAGGGCAACCTTTTAGGCATCGACCAAAGAAGAATTCTCTTTAAGCGTTGTCTTGATATGAATGACCGTGCACTTCGCTATGTTAATGTGGGTCTTGGCGGAAGGGTCAACGGAATTCCCCGTGAGGACGGCTTCCAGATTACTGTTGCCAGTGAGGTTATGGCTATTCTTTGCCTTTGCAGTGATGTAGCCGACCTTAAACGCAGACTTGGAAATATTCTGGTTGCCTACACCTACGACGGCAAGCCTGTTTTCGCCCGCGACCTTAAGGCTGAGGGTGCTATGGCGGCTCTTTTAAAGGATGCTATAAAGCCCAATCTTGTACAGACCTTAGAAAATACCCCTGCAATTATGCACGGCGGTCCTTTTGCAAACATCGCCCACGGCTGCAACTCTGTAAGAGCTACTAAGCTTGCTTTAAAGCTTGCTGATTACTGTATTACCGAAGCAGGCTTCGGCTCTGACCTTGGTGCAGAAAAGTTCCTTGACATCAAATGCCGTCTTGCAGGACTTGCACCCTCTGCTATTGTTATCGTTGCCACCGTTCGTGCTCTTAAATATAACGGCGGCGTTGCCAAAGCCGACCTTGTAAACGAAAATGTGGATGCTCTTAAAGCAGGTATTGTAAACCTCGGTGCACACATTGAAAATATGAAGAAATTCGGTGTTCCAGTAGTTGTTGCTATAAACCGCTTCCACACCGACTCTGATGCAGAGCTTAAGCTCATTGCTGACTACTGTGAAGACCTCGGTGCAGACTTTGCACTTTCCGAAGTATTTGCAAAGGGTGGCGAAGGCGGAAAAGAGCTTGCAGAAAAGGTTGTTGCCGCTTGTGAAAAGCCTGCAAACTTTGCTCCTATCTACGATGCCGACCTCTCTGTAAAAGAGAAAATCACAGCTATTGCAAAGACTATCTACGGTGCTGACGGGGTTAACTTTACCGCCGCCGCTGAGAAAAACATTAAGGAAATTGAAGAGCTTGGCAAGGGTATGCCCGTCTGCATTGCAAAGACTCAGTATTCCCTTTCGGATGACGAAAAAGCTTTAGGCAGACCTACAGGCTTTACCATTACCGTCCGTGAGGTCAAGATATCAGCGGGTGCCGGATTTATAGTTGCACTTACCGGTTCTATTATGACTATGCCCGGACTTCCAAAGGTTCCTGCCGCAAATAACATTGACGTTACCGACGACGGAAAGATAGTCGGACTGTTCTAATGGTAGAAGTTATAACAAACTCCCCTGCCGAGACCGAAGCCTTTGCAGAAAAATTTGCAAAGACACTTTCAGGCGGAGAAACAATAGCCTTTAAGGGCTCTATGGGTATGGGAAAGACCTGCTTTACAAGAGGACTGGCCAGAGGGCTGGGCTTTACAGGTCAGGTTACCTCCCCTACCTTCGCCCTTGTTAATGAATATGTAGGCGGGAGACTTCCTCTATATCATTTTGATATGTACAGAATAGAAAGCTGGGAAGATCTTTACTCCAGCGGATATTTTGATTACATCGAAATGAATGGAGTAATTGCTGCTGAATGGAGCGAAAATATTGAAGCCGCCCTTGAAGGCAAGGTAATTACGGTTGAAATCATCCGTATAGATGAAAACACCAGAAGAATTATTGTAAAGGAGGACTGACAGCGTGAAAATTTTAGCACTTGACTGCTCTGCCGGTCCCGCCTCTGCTGCTATTATTGAAGACGGCAAAATAATTGCTTCTTCATTTGTCAATGTTAAGCTGACCCACTCGCAGACATTATTGCCTATGGTAGAAAACACCCTTTCCTCTGCAATGCTGACGGTTGGTGATATAGATGCGTTTGCAATTAACAACGGTCCTGGGTCGTTTACAGGAGTACGCATCGGTATAAGTGCGGTAAAAGGACTTGCAGTACCGAAAAACAAGCCTTGCATAGAGATTTCTACCCTCTATTCCATAGCCTGCGGCTTTAAAAACACCAACTGCATTGTTTGTGCCGCTATGGATGCACGCTGCAATCAGGTTTACAACTCACTTTTTCGTATTAAAAACGGTAAAATTACACGGTTATGTGACGACAGAGCCATTATGATATGCGAGGTCGAAAAGGAACTGAGCAGTCTTAACGAAAACATAATTATTGCAGGCGACGGAGCAGAGCTTTTTAAAGATTTTGCGGATAAAAACAGCAACTGTTCCGTTTCAAGGGAACCCCAACGATTTCAAAATGCTTGCGGTGTTGCCATTGCGGCAGAGGAAAAGCTAAATAAAGGCGAAACTGTTTCTGCCCACGAGCTTAAACCGTTTTATTTAAGACTTCCGCAGGCAGAACGGGAGCTTAAAGCAAAATCACTTAAAGGAGGATAACATTATGAAAATAGCAATAGGATGTGACCACGGCGGACTTGAGCATAAGGACGCAATAGTTGCCCATCTTAAGGAGCGGGGATTTGAGGTGAAGGACAGCGGCATTTACGAAAACCATTCGGTAGACTATCCCGATATTGCCGTTAAGGTTTGTGCCGACATCACCTCCGGAGAATGTGAACGCGGAATTCTCGTATGCGGAACAGGTATTGGAATGAG
>JAZUNC010000090.1:0-2276 GCA_045603945.1 Acutalibacteraceae bacterium
CGTCAGCAGTCGCAGGTAGAGGATATGCTAAAGCTGGAAAACCGCAAACTGCCGATAGATACCGACTATGAGAAAATTGACGGACTCCGTCTTGAGGCAAGAGAAAAGCTGAATAAGATACGACCCGAAAATATCGGACAGGCATCGAGAATTTCGGGCGTCAGCCCCTCGGATATATCGGTGCTGAGCATCTGGCTTGAGAAAAAACGACTGGAGGAAAAAGCGTGAACTACCCACTTGAGTTAATGCTTCCTGTTTTAGAGCAAAAGGGCATCAAAGTAGACGACACTGCCCTTTCAAGACTTGACAGCTACGCTCGCCTTTTGGTTGAGTGGAATGAAAAAATAAATTTAACCGCTATTACCGACCCCGAGGGTATTGTTATAAAGCACTTTTTGGACTGTGCTCTGCTTCTTGATAAGGTAGACCTGCCCGAGGGTGCAAGGGTGGTAGATGTGGGCACAGGTGCAGGCTTTCCCGGAATGGTCATAAAAATACTTCGCCCCGATATAGAGCTCACCCTTATGGACGGACTTAATAAACGTCTTGTCTTTTTAAATGAGGTGCTTGCACAACTGGGCTTAGAGGCAGAAACTGTGCATCTCCGTGCCGAGGAGGCAGGAAAAAAGCCTGAATTTCGCGAGAAATTTGACCTTGTTACCGCCCGTGCCGTGGCACAGCTTAACACCCTTTACGAATATTGTCTGCCTCTCTCAAAGGTGGGGGGAGTTTTCTGTGCAATGAAGGGTCCCTCTGCCGCCGAAGAGCTTAAAAACGCAGGAAAGGCTGCGGCTATACTCGGAGGCTCAAAGGGTCATATCGAAACCGAAACCCTGACAGGGGAAGAGGTAAGAACCTTTGTAATAACAAAAAAAATATCGCAAACTCCGCCAAAATATCCCAGAGTATCTGCAAAAATATCAAAACAGCCGCTTTAAAACGGCTGTTTTTTTGTGTTTAGGTCGAATCTTCCCGACCTGTTTTTGTAGCATTTTTTAAGGGGTTTTGTTATTATTGATGTGCAGAGAGGTGAGCCGATGTTCGACGGAAAACTAATTAATTTAAAACCCGACGATATAATTCCAAGAGAAGAACAACCACGAAAAAACTTTGACGAATATGAGCTTAACCGCCTTAGCGAAAGCATTAAGGAAAACGGAGTTCTGCAACCCCTTATAGTCCGTCCGTCGGGTGGAAAGTATATGCTTATAGCAGGTGAACGGCGTCTTCGTGCGGCAAAGCTCGCAGGACTTAGAAAAATACCCTGCATCATCCGCAAAACCGATGATGTCACCGCCGACCTTTATACAATAATAGAAAACTTACAGCGAAGCGACCTTTCGGTATTTGAGGAAGCCGAGGGAATAAGCCGTCTTATCAGTTGTTACGGACTGACCCAGTCCGAAATAGCAGAAAAAATCGGAATTGCACAGTCAACGCTGTCTAATAAGCTAAGACTTTTGCGGCTTGATAACTCTATTCGGGAAAGAATATCCGCCGCAAGGCTTACCGAACGACACGCAAGGGCTCTTCTTCGCATACCCGAGGAGAAAAGGAATGAAACCCTCGACCATATAATCGCAAAACAGCTTACCCTAACCGAAACCGAGGCTTATATAGACAAGCTGCTTTCACCTACTCCCGAAAAAAAGGAGCCTGTCCGAAAATGTGCCATAGGCGATGTAAGACTTTTTGCAAACAGCCTTTCTAAAATGGTGGACACTATGCGATTAGGCGGAGTAAATGCCGTTACAAAACGCAGCGAAACCGATACCCATATTGAATACACCGTCCTAATCACTAAATAAATAGTCGTGAGGAACTTGCAATATAAATAGCGTCGCAGACACAATAATGTTTTCCGCATGGAAAACATATCACTTGACCGCAGGTCAAATATCACACGGCAAAGCCGTATATCGCTCGCCGAAGGCGAATATCACAGCGACGAAGTCGCTACAATATGCCCCCCTTTTTATGACTCTGTCATAATCCCATAAAAACACAAGGACAACGGTATCCCCGTTGTCCTTGTGTTTTTTTAAAGCTTGTGGTATTATACAGATAGAACGGAGGATTTTATGGTACATTTAGGAAACGATTGGGATGAAATTTTAGCTGACGAGTTTGAAAAGCCTTATTATAAGCAGCTCCGTCAGTTTTTAAAGCAAGAATACTCTACGCGTAGAATTTATCCCCATATGAACGATATTTTTAATGCTCTTAAAGCCTCTTCTTTCGAGAAAACAAGGGTGGTTATAATCGGTCAAGATCCG
>JAZUNC010000091.1:0-4118 GCA_045603945.1 Acutalibacteraceae bacterium
CCTGTCGAAACCTTTACACCCCCATATATTATCCGTCCAAATGGACGGATATGTATGATTAAAGATTTTTAAGCCAACGGACAGCCATATCTACCCAACAACGAGTTTCAGGGAAGAATCCGGTATATTCACCGTATACAGTATCGTTACAAAGTGAAAGCCCGTGCCAACCGTGAGGGAAAATATGAAGCTCGGAGGTTATCTTTTTCTCTGCTAATGCACTTGCCATTAGTAAGGAATTTTCTACAGGAACAACCTCGTCTTCAAAGGTGTGCCATATAAATGCAGGAGGAGTATCCTCGTTAACCTGCTTTTCGGCAGATACAAGCTCAAGCATTGCGGGGTCATCTTTTTTCTCGCCTAAAAGATTGTCAAAAGAGCCGCGATGTGCCTTTTCGCCGCTTGTGATAACAGGATAGCACAAAATCATTCCGTTAGGCTTATGTTCCCCATTTTCAAAGCCGAAATACTCCTTAATAAAATCTTTGTTCCAAAGAGTAGAATAGCTTGCTGCAAGATGTCCGCCTGCCGAAAATCCCATAACGAAAATTTTATCGACATCAACATTCCATTCCTCTGCGTTTTCACGCACCTTTGCAACCGCAAAAGCAAGCTCAAGAAGCTGGGTAGGGAAGCGTGCGGGAGCAACGCTGTAGCGAACCACCACTGTATTACAGTCCTCGGACAAAAATTTGAGAGCTATCGGCTCTGCCTCGCGGTCGGAGGTCATACCGTATCCGCCGCCGGGACAAATTACCACGGTGGGACGCTTGCGATTAATATCTATTTCTTTAGAATTTTCGGGGAGATACAGTGTCATTGTAGGCTGAAAACCGCCATTGTCCACACCTATCTTTTTGTAATCAATTTCAATGTTTAAGCACTTATAATTCATAACATCACCTATTCTGCTCTTTAATAGCTCTTTGCATATCACGATTGGCAGATTTTTCTGCGGCTACAGCACGCTTGTCGTATAGTTTTTTACCCTTGCAAAGTCCAAGCTGCACCTTAACTAATGACCCCTTAAAATAAAGCGAAAGGGGAATAAGGGCAAGACCTTGCTGTTTGACAAGTCCGAAGAGCCGCATTATCTCACGCTTGTGCATAAGCAGTCGTCGTACTCGTATAGGGTCTTTGTTAAAGATGTTGCCGTGCTCGTAAGGGGAGATGTGCATCTGCTTTATAAGCATCTGTCCGTCATCCACGCTGCACCAAGCATCCTTAAGATTTACTCCGCCTTGACGAATGGATTTTATCTCTGTACCGGTTAGCTCTATTCCGGCTTCAAAGCTTTCAACCACAAAATATTCGTGATATGCGTTTTTATTTGCAGCAATTGTTTTTGTGTTATCCATTTCGTCACCTCCAAAGCATATATTAGTATAACATATCTGTTTTTTTGTATCAATACTTTTTTGTCGAAAAGAAAAAAGCACCTTGTAAAAGATGCTTTTAACATAGTATTACACTAAAACTCTTAGTCTTCTTTTGCAGGAGCTACTGTGGGAATAGACTGCTTAAGTGCTGCACGGGTCTTTCTTACTTCGCCGAGATTAGCGGTAAGGCCTTCGTCGGCTCTACGCATAATATCGTCAACAAAATCCTGAGCAGCCTTTCTCATCTGACGACTTTTAGCCTGTGCGGTTGCAATGATTTCGCTGGCTTTTTCCTGTGCAAGCTTGGTAATCTCTTCCTGAGCAACCATAGCCTTAGCTCTCTCTTCTGCGGAACGGATTATACCGTCAGCCTCTCTTTTAGCGTTTGTGATTATGTCGGTGCGGTCGGCAACGATGCCTCTTGCCTGCTTTATCTCGCCTGGTATGTTAAGACGTATATCATCAACAAGAGCACGAAGCTTTTCGACATCAACAACGGTACGCTTTCCGGGGATTTTAATACCTCCTTCAAGTACTTCGTCAAACTGTTCAAGTAAATCTTCGATAGACATATTGTTAGTCTCCTTTCTTTAATCTGTTAATAATATCTTTGTGTATAGCTTGGGGAACAAATTCCGTAATATCTCCGCCCATACTTGCAATCTGTTTAACCATGCTAGAGCTTAAATACATATTCTCTGCACTGGTCGTAAGAAACAGGGTTTCAACATCAGGATTAAGTTTTTTATTGGTAAGTGCCATTTGGAACTCATATTCAAAGTCCGTAACAGCACGTAAACCCTTGACAATGGCACTTGCATTTTTCTTTGCGGCATAGTCCGCAAGCAAGCCTTCATAGTGGTCGACTTCAACATTTTTTATGTGACCGACCGATTTTTTTATCATTTCCACCCGTTCGTCAATTGTGAAGCTGCCGCTGTTTTTGTGAACATTGGACATTACTACCACAATAACCTTACTGAACATCTTAGCACTTCTTGAAATAATGTCAAGATGTCCTATGGTGATAGGATCAAAACTTCCGGGGCAAATTGCAATATTATCTTTCATCTAATTTTCCTTTTTATATGTGGTTACATTAATCTTTCCGTAACGGTACTTTTTAAATACGCAAAATTCGCCGACCTGTTCGGGAAGTATTACTTCAGGAGGATGCTCGCAAATAACAATTCCGTAATCAGACATTTTTTCACACACTAAGGAAAGAGCTTTTTCCAAAAGACCTCCCGCATATGGCGGGTCGAGAAAAGCAATGTCGAAAATATCATTTGTAAGAGTAAGGAAAGAAATTGCATCAGAGCGTATGACCTTAGAATCTGCTTCAAAACCAGTTGCAGAGATATTATCTTTGCAAACCTTTATAGACTCTGGAGAAGAATCAACAAAGGTGGCGCTTTCTGCACCTCGACTTAAGGCTTCAAGACCCATTTGTCCGCTTCCTGCAAATAGGTCGAGAAAACGGCGTCCCTCTATATCAAACTGTATTGCACTGAAAATGCCCTCTTTTACCTTGTCGGTAGTAGGACGCACATCCTCACCCGGTAAGGATTTCAGTCTGCGACCCTTTGCGGTCCCGCTTATAATACGCATAACACATCATCCTATTCCTATATATTATCACACGAAGCACACACTTTTGTCAACAAAAAAATAAATAAATGTTACATTTGCAAAAAAATCACCGGTGTTTCGACACCGGTGAAAGTTTATAGATTTATTTTATTGTGTTGTTTGTAGTATCTTTCTGAATTACATCGTGAGCTCCGCCCTCAACGATACTTGTTGAAGAAACAAGTGTGAGCTTAGCCTTTTCCTGTAGTTCGGGAATAGAAAGTGCACCGCAGTTACACATGGTGGATTTAACCTTTGAAAGGGAAAGACCAACATTGTCTTTAAGGGTGCCTGCGTAAGGAACATAAGAGTCAACGCCTTCTTCGAAGGAGAGCTTCTTGTCGCCGCCAAGGTCATATCTCTGCCAGTTGCGTGCGCGGTTGGAGCCTTCACCCCAATATTCCTTATAATAGTTGCCGTTTATCGAAATCTTGTTGGTGGGACTTTCGTCGAAACGGGCAAAATAGCGACCAAGCATAATAAAGTCAGATCCCATTGCAAGAGCAAGGGTCATATGATGGTCGTGTACAATACCGCCATCGGAGCAAACAGGAACATAAACACCTGTTTCCTTAAAGTATTCATCTCTAGCTTCGCAAACATCAATAAGTGCGGTAGCCTGTCCGCGACCGATACCTTTGGTTTCGCGGGTGATACAGATAGACCCTCCGCCGATACCAACCTTAACGAAGTCGGCACCTGCCTCTGCAAGGAAACGGAAACCTTCTTTATCAACAACATTACCTGCACCAACCTTAACGGTGTCGCCGTAATGCTCGCGAATCCAGTCGATAGTAAGCTTCTGCCACTCAGAGAAGCCCTCGGAAGAGTCGATACAAAGGACATCTGCACCTGCCTCAACAAGTGCGGGAACACGCTGTGCATAGTCACGGGTATTGATACCTGCACCGACAACATAACGCTTTTCGTTGTCGAGAAGCTCTAAGGGGTTGTCCTTGTGGGAGGAATAGTCCTTGCGGAACACGAAATATTTAAGGTTGCCCTGGTCATCAACAATGGGGAGGGAGTTGAGCTTGTGGTCCCAAATAATATCATTACACTCTTTAAGAGATGTGCCCTCTTTAGCATATACAAGCTTGGAGAAGG
>JAZUNC010000092.1:0-2133 GCA_045603945.1 Acutalibacteraceae bacterium
TTAAGCTGGCTTATAATTCTGCCACCGTACTGCTCTTTCCACTCCCACGCACGCTCTAAGAACTTTTCTCTGCCAAGATCTTCTTTTGTAAGACCTTCCTTTTTCATTGCTTCTACGATTTTTGCTTCGGTAGCAATGGAAGCGTGGTCTGTTCCAGGCAGCCAGAGTGCCGAATAACCCTGCATTCTCTTATAACGTATAAGTATATCCTGCAGAGTTTCATCAAGGGCGTGACCCATATGAAGCTGACCGGTAATGTTCGGTGGCGGTATAACTATAGTATAAGGCTCTTTATTTGCATCGACTTCGGCGTGAAAAAAGTTTCCGTCAAGCCAAAATTTATATATTCTGTCCTCGACCTCGCCTGAGTCGTATATCTTTGCTAATTCTTCAGCCAAAATAATCCCTCCATAATTGCACTGAGTTATATCATATATCAAAACGGTTCTTTTGTCAAATAATTCCTTTAATATAATATAATTAAGAGGATATATTATTATTGTCGACAATATGAGAATAAAAGCGTTTGCATTAAGTCGACAGCCGCTTAGATCCACTGGATTTAGGCGGCTCGCTTTTTAAAAGGTCATTTGCTCGATATTCTCTTCCTTTTTAACGTTTCCCGCGGCAGGAAGATTTTTAGGTCTGTAGCGATGAGCCTTTTCTATGCTTCCATCTACATATTTTTCTACCGAGAAAATACGCTGTCCTCGTTTTTGAGTCATAACGGCTATACCGCCGTTATCTTTTGCCGCTTTTTCCGAAAGGGCTGTTGTGTTTATAAGAAGTATTCTGCCGTTTGTAGAAGTAAGAAGAATATCACATTCATCTTCGCAGTACAGTGCAGTATGCAGAGTATACTTATTGCAATATGCGTTTATAAGCTTTTTACGGTTTGTTTTCGTAGCATAAGAGGACATTGGAACCCTTGCCACCCTACCGTTATCAAAGACAAATACCATAAATCCCGTATACTTGGGTACAACTGCCATATAAATTGCGTTTTCCGCTTCATCAAAGGCAAGCTTAGAAGGAATGTAATCGCCCAAAACACTTGCCTTTCCGTCGCCGAAATCTACAGCCTTTGCCTTATAGACCTGATGCTTACTTGAGAAAAACAGCAAATCGGACGCATTTGTTGTATCAACTGTTTGGGTTATTTCATCCCCCTCTTTAAGCTTCTGTTCGCCGCTCATACGAAGATTAGCGGTAGGTATTTTCTTAAAGTAGCCGTCACGGGTAAAGAACATCGTTACGGGAGAATCGTCAATAATATCCTCCTCGGGAATGTCTGTCGATGCCGCGTTTTCGATAATAACGGTTTTACGGTCTTGACCGTATTTATCAGCAACCGCTTCAAGCTCCTTAATAATGATGTTTAAGAGTCTACGCTTGGAATTTAGAATATCCTCCATCTCTTTAACCTCTTTTTCGAGGTTTTCAACATCTTCAAGACGCTTCAAAATGTATTGACGGTTTAGGTGGCGAAGCTTAATCTCGGCAACATATTCTGCCTGTACTTCATCAATACCAAAGCCAATCATAAGATTGGGAACTACTTCTTTTTCCTCTTCGGTTTCACGGACAATCTTAATAGCCTTATCTATATCGAGAAGTATTTTTGAAAGACCCTTTAACAGGTGCAGCTTTTCCTTCGCCTTAGTGAGATTATAATAAACCCTGTTTTTGACGCATTCTGTGCGGAAGGCAACCCACTCGGAAATAATTTCCTTTACGCCCATAACTCTTGGTGAATTTGCTATGAGTATATTAAAGTTGCATCCGAAAGAATCCTCAAGGGTGGTCATTTTGAAAAGCTTTTTCATAAGCTTTTCAGGGTCTACTCCCCTTTTAAGGTCGATGGTTATTTTAAGACCCTTAAGGTCGGTTTCATCGCGGATATCGTTGATTTCGGTTATCTTCTTCTGTTTTGCAAGGTCAATAACACGCTCGATTATCTGCTCTGTTGTAGTGGTGGGGGGGATTGCACTGATATCTATGCAGTTTTGAGATTTATCGTAGGTGTATACTCCCCTAACCTTAAAGCTGCCTCTGCCTGTTCGGTATATCTCCTCCATTGCGACACGGTCGTAAAGCAGCTGACCTCCCACAGGAAAATCGGGGGCTAAAAGG
>JAZUNC010000093.1:0-2015 GCA_045603945.1 Acutalibacteraceae bacterium
GGTGCTTATCAGGTGGGTGCGTGGAGAGCACTAAGCGAGAATAACATTAAAATCAACGCTGTTGCAGGCTCTTCTGTGGGTGCTCTTAACGGAGCTATGATGGCTATGGAAGATTTATCTTTAGCCGAAGACCGTTGGAATCATATGAAATTCTCTAAGGTTATGGTTGTAGACGATAATGAGATGAAAAAGCTTGTTTCGGGACAGCTTTTAGAGCTTAATCTTAAACAGGTGCATCAAAAGGTTAAAAGGGTTATATCAGACGGCGGTTTTGATGTTACTCCCCTTAAAAACCTTATAAAAACCACCGTAGACCCCGAAAAAATACGCAACAGTCCCATACGGTTTTTCATTTGTACCCACTCTATTACCGACAGAAAAGCGTTAGAGCTTGATGCCGCAAAGCTTTCTGACGACGAGCTTTGCGATATGCTTCTTGCCTCGGCATATTTCCCTGCCTTTAAGCACGAGCCATTGGGGGGCAAAATGTACACCGACGGTGGTGTTTCAAATGTTTTACCTCTTTCGCCGTTGGTATCCCGAGGCTATAAAAACATTTTAGCTATTCGCCTTTACGGATTGGGTATTGAAAAAAAGGTTCGTCTGCCCAAAGGCACCACTGTTACCGAAATAGCTCCCAACCGCGACCTTGGCAATATGCTGAACTTCGATGGGGAGGTCTGCCGTAAAAATTACCGTCTGGGATATTTTGATGCAATGCGTTTGCTTTACGGTCTGTATGGAGAAACATATTACATTGACCGCACCCTTACAGAAAAGCAGGCATATGATATTCTTTGTAATGTGGTATCGCAGAGATTAAAAGATGAAAGTCCAAGCCTACGTGCAATTCACAGCGAGCTGTTCAAATTCTCAAAGGAAAGCGGCAGTAAGGGCGATTATTACGATGTCCTTGTGGCTTTTTTAGAAAAGTCTGCCGAAAAGCTTAAAATAAACGAGCTCAGTATTTATACCGATGTGGGTCTGCTGGAAAAAATAGGAATGAAATAATGGAACTGCCGAAAAGGAAAGATATACGACTTAAAACATATGATTATAATGCTTCTGGGTTTTATTTTATAACAATATGCACTGATAATCATAAGCCGTTATTTTGGGACGAAGTAGGGGCGGTCATTGGCCGCCCACAAGAGGTTCCATTGAACGAAAAAGGTGAAATTGTTGAGCAGGCGATAAAGGATATACCGAAATATTACCCGATGTATTATGTGGATAACTATGTGATAATGCCTGACCATATACATTTATTATTACAAATAGTTTACGACTATGAAAACGGGCGGCCAATGACCGCCCCTACGATATCTACAGTGATTAACCAGCTAAAAGGCCAAGTTTCAAAGCAATTAGGTTTTAAAGTTTGGCAAAAATCCTTTTTCGACCACATTATCCGAAATCAAAAAGATTATATTAAGCATTATAACTACATAGAAACAAACCCCATTTTATGGGAAGAGGATAAAATATGAACAATAATAATTCCAGTTGTTGTGAGCTGTGTGTAAACTATGTTTGGGATGAGGAGGACGAGTGCTATTCCTGCCTTGTCAATTTAGACGAGGACGAATACATAGCCTTTGTATCTAACCCCAACTATCGCTGCCCCTACTTCCGTCTTGACGACGAATACTCAATTGTAAGAAAGCAGAACTGATATGTTAGAAAAAGACATTAAAAAGGTTATCGAGGGGGTGTACCCCTTTCATATGCCTGGGCACAAGCGGCAAAAAGAGTGGCTTGACCGACTTTATGAAGCAGATGTTACCGAAATAAGCGGAACCGACAACCTTCACGAGCCAAGCGGCATTATTGCCGAGGCTCAAAAGCGTGCCGCAAGGCTTTACGGTACAATAAGCACTATTTTCCTCACAGGAGGCTCGACCTGCGGAATACTTTCGGCAATATCGGCAGTTTGCAAGCAGGGGGACGGTATAATAGTTGCCCGAAACTGCCACAAATCGGTTTACAACGCCTGCCTTTTAAACAAGCTTGAT
>JAZUNC010000094.1:0-4180 GCA_045603945.1 Acutalibacteraceae bacterium
TCTTGTGCTACAAGCTGACCCATACGGGTGATTTTAAACGCGGTACGTTTGATAAGCTCAGCTACTCCTGTAAGGTCAAGTCCCTCAGACTTAGCAAGTGCCGCACGCACAACACCGGGACCTGAAACACCTACATTAATAACAACATCAGGCTCGCCGACACCGTGGAAAGCACCTGCCATAAAGGGATTATCCTCGGGTGCATTACAGAAGACTACAAGCTTAGCCGCACCGATACACTGTCTGTCACGGGTTCGCTCGGCACATTCCTTTACGATATTACCCATAATAGCCACAGCATCCATATTAATACCTGCTTTTGTAGAGCCGATGTTTACAGATGCACAAACGTGGTCGGTACAGGCAAGTGCTTCGGGGATGCTTTTGATAAGAGCCATATCTGCGCCTGCAAAGCCCTTTTGTACAAGGGCAGAATATCCGCCGATAAAGTTAACGCCGACTTCACAGGCGGCCTTTTCCAGCGTTTTTGCAAATTTAACAGGATTTTGGTCCTTGCAAGCCGATGCAATAATACCGATAGGCGTTACAGAGATTCGCTTATTAATAATGGGAATACCAAGCTCTTTCTCTATTTCTTCGCAAACAGGTACGAGGTTTCTTGCGGTAGTCACAATTTTATTGTAAACCTTATCACAGGACTTATCAATATCGGCATCCATACAGTCAAGAAGGGAGATTCCCATTGTAACGGTACGAATATCGAGATTTTCGTCCTGAATCATAGTAATAGTTTCAAGTATTTCATGTGTGTTTATCATTTTGTCACCTTAAATTCTGTGCATAGAGTTGAAGATGGTTTCATGCATAACATGAACGGACATACCCATATCTTGGCCGAGCTTCTGCATTTCTTCGGAAAAATCGCCGAAAGGCTTGCTCATATTTGAAATGTCTGCAAGCATAATCATACAGAACATATCTTCAAGAACCGATTGGGTTACTTCGTTGATATTAACATTAGAGTCAGCACACTTTGCTGAAACCTTTGCAAGAATTCCAACCGAGTCCTTACCTACAACAGTTATTACTGCACGCATTTAATACACCTCATAAAATCAAATTAACAGAAAACATTTTAACACGAAAGGCTAAAAATGTAAATAAAATCTTGTATATTCTGAAAAATAATGCTATTATATGTTAAATGGAGGTATGACCTTATGAATGTTAAACTTTTAAAACTTTTAGGAAAAAATGCAAGATATAATCTTACCGACCTCGCTACTATGCTCGGTATCGATGAAGCTACCGTAAAAAGCGAAATTGCCGAAATGGAGAAAAACGGACTTATACGCGGCTATAAAACGGTAATAGATTGGGAGAAACTGGATACTGCCGCAGTGTCTGCCCTTATCGAGCTTAAGGTATCTCCTCAGGCAGACTACGGCTTTGAAGAGATAGCAAAGCGTGTTATGATGTATGACGAGGTCGAGAGTGTTTACCTTATGTCGGGTGGTTATGACCTTTGCGTAATGGTACGCGGCAAGACCTTTCAGCAGGTAGCAATGTTTGTTGCTAAGGAGCTTTCTACTATTGATGCCGTTGTTTCTACCGCTACACATTTTATTCTCCGCAGATATAAGGAGCTTGATGTTATCCTTACCGACGGCGATGACGACAGGGGGAACTTCTCACTGTGATAGATTACAGCAAGGTTATTAATCAAAGTGTAAAGGAAATAAAGCCTTCGGGTATCCGCAAATTTTTTGACATTGCAGAGCAGATGGAGGATGTTATTTCCCTTGGTGTGGGCGAGCCCGATTTTCCCACCCCTTGGCACATAAGAAGTGAGGGCATTCGGTCCCTTGAAAAGGGAAAAACACGCTACACCTCTAACCACGGGCTTCTTACAATGCGTGAGGAAATTTCGCGGTTTGTAGAAAGAAAATACGGTGTAAAATACAATCCAAATAACGAAGTTCTTGTAACAGTAGGAGGAAGCGAGGCTATTGACGGAGCTATCCGTGCCATAGTAGAGCCTGGTGACGAGGTTATTATTCCTCAGCCCTCATATGTTTGTTACGAGCCTATCACCGTGCTTGCAGGCGGAACTCCTGTTATTATCGAAACCAAGGCAGAAAACGAGTTCAGAATCACTCCTGATGAGCTTAGGGCGGCTATAACTCCTAAAACCAAAGCACTCATTCTTCCATATCCCTGTAACCCAACAGGTGCGGTAATGAGAAAAAGCGATCTTGAAGCTATTGCAGAGGTGCTTAGAGGAACAAATATAATAGTTATTTCTGATGAAATATATGCAGAGCTTACATTCGGCGGCGAAAAACACACCTGCTTTGCCGCTGTTGACGGTATGCGAGAAAGAACGGTTGTTGTAAACGGATTTTCTAAGGCATATTCTATGACAGGATGGCGTATGGGTTATGCCTGCGGTCCTGCCGAAATTCTTGATCAGATCACAAAAATCCATCAGTTTGCTATTATGTGTGCACCTACTACCTCTCAGTACGCGGCTATCGAAGCCCTTAAAAATGGTGACGAAGACATCGCAAGAATGGTTGAAGAATATGATATGCGTAGAAGAATAATTGTAGACGGCTTTAACCGAATAGGCTTGACCTGTCGTGAGCCCTTAGGTGCATTTTATGCATTCCCATGCATTTCTTCTACTGGAATGACAAGCGAAGATTTCTGCGAAAAACTGCTTTATTCAAAAAAGGTAGCTATTGTACCAGGTACGGCTTTTGGCAGAGGTGGAGAGGGCTTTGTCCGTGCTTCCTACTGCTATTCTGTAGACCATATAAAAACCGCAATAGAGCGTATAGGAGAGTTTTTAAAGGAGATTAAATAATGGCTTTTAAGGCTAAGGCTTATGCTAAAATTAATCTTTTTCTTGATATTACGGGAAAGCGTTCGGACGGCTATCACGATCTTGACACTATAATGCAGTCAGTAAGCATTTATGATGAGGTTATTTTAAAGCTTACAGACAGCGGGATTAAAGTCAGTTGCAATAAAGAAGAACTTGCAGGCGAAGGTAACATTGTTTATAAAGCCTGCAAGGCTTTTTTTGAGCTTTCGGGTAAAGAATTCGGCGTTGATATCGAGATAATAAAGAATATTCCTGTTGCCGCAGGACTTGGTGGCGGTAGTGCAGATGCAGCTGCAACACTTGCCTTGCTTAATAAGGCAACAAATCTAAATTTTTCGGTTCAAAAGCTTCTGCCGGTTGCCGCAAAGCTTGGTGCTGATGTTCCGTTCTGTCTTGTTGGTGGAACTGCAAGGGCACAGGGAATAGGTGAGGTGCTCACACAGGTAGCCTCTCCGACTATGTATTATGTATTGCTTAAAGAACGAGAAAAGCAGTCAACGGGCCATATGTATCAAATGCTCGATACAACTGATTATCCTAAAAACGGTAATATATGTTGTTTGCTTGAAGGTCTGAAAAATAATGATTTAACAAAAATATCTTCAAATATATTTAACGCTTTTGAGTATTGTTGGGATTTTGATGATATGTCATCAAAGCTTGCGAAATATAATCCTCAAAAAGTATTTTTAAGCGGATCAGGCCCTACAGTTTGTGCTTTATTTGAAAATAGAATTTCAGCACAAAGCTGTGCTGAACAGCTTTCTTCAAAGGGATATACAGCATTTTTTGCTGAAACCTCAGCCCAAGGAATAGAAATTGTATAAACCAAAAATTTCCTGTCAATAATTCAGTTATCTTAAATTAAGGACTGATAATTTTGACAAGAAAAAACATATTAAATATTTCACTTGTTTGTGCATTCGTTTCGGCAATTCTATTTTCAATGGTAGGCTTTTCAAACTCCTGTGAGGAAATGTATGATAATATTATCAGAATACGTATACTTGCAAATTCCGATTCTGAGGAAGATCAACAGCTAAAGCTTGCTATCCGTGATGCTGTGCTTAACAAGTCAAAAGAAATGTTCAGTGAAGCCAATTCGTATGATGATGCTGTAATGATTACAAAAGAAAATGCTGAAAAACTGATTGAAGTTGCAGAAGATACGGTAAAGGAAAAAGGCTATAGTTACTCTGTAAAGCTATCTTTTAGAGATGAGTTTTTCGATACAAGGGAATATGATGATTTCACTCTTCCTGCAGGAATCTATAAAACAGCAGTATTCACTGTTGGCGAAGGGAAGGGCAAAAATTGGTGGTGCGTTAT
>JAZUNC010000095.1:0-1566 GCA_045603945.1 Acutalibacteraceae bacterium
TGTCCTTGCGCCTGCACCTTCTGTTTAAGACAGAATTCCGATAGCGTTTACGGTTCTGAGCCTTTATGGCTTGACCGAGAACCTACCGTAGAGGAGATTATCGCAAGTATTGATAACCACAATTTAGAAGAGTTTGAAGAGGTAGTTTTCTGTGGCTATGGGGAGCCGACCGAAAGGCTTTTAGACTTGCTTGAAATAGCAAAACATATAAAATCGAAAAGCAATATAAAAATAAGAATAAACACAAACGGACTTGCCGACCTTATATGGAACGAGCCGACGGCAGAAAGGTTAAAAGGGCTTATTGATATCGTTTCTGTAAGTCTTAACGCTACTAATAAGGAAGATTATTTAAAGACCGTAAGACCTAAATTTGGCGAAATATCCTATGATGCAATGCTTAAATTTACAAAGGATTGCACGAGCTATGTGCCCGAGGTGATTATGACGGTTGTAGATGTTGTAACAACACCCGAGGAACAGGAAAAAAGCCGCCAAATTTGCGAAAGCCTTGGTGCAACGCTTAGGATTAGACCTTATGAAGAATAGAAAAAGGTGTCCAGAAATTTCTGCACACCTTTTTAAAGATTTAATTTATTCTCTTATTCTGTTACCGTAAAGTTAAGCGTAACCGAAGCCTCTCCCTCTGCCGAGTTTACTTTGTAGGTAATGGTTGTGGTGCCTGGTTTTACTCCCTCAACCGTGCAGGATGTAGGGAGAATCATTTTTATCGGCTCATCATAGAGGCCGTAATCACTTTCGGGTATTATTAAAACAGATTCATCTTCTATTATGTATTTATAGTCACCGCAATAGGTATGATGAGGGAAGGTCCAAAAATCTAAGTCTTTTTGTTCCCCAACCTTTATCGTTTGGTTTTTGTTGCCGTGATATTCTACCTGACGCGGTGTCTGACCGCACATATCACTTGTTAGCATAGATTCAGTTCTGCTTACCTCATTGTGCTGATTTGCGGAATTCACATCAGCGGTGTCAGAACAACCACAAGCAACAAAAAGCGTTAAAACGGTAAAAATCAAGGTTGTTAACAGTTTCATTCTTATCCCTCCCTAAAACTCTAAATTTAAGCAAAAAGCGACCGATAAAAATCGGTCGCTTAAAATATCTTTATTTTGTCACGACCTTCAAGCTTATGACTTTTTTCATTAGTATTATATCATATAATTATAAAAAGGTCAAGCCATGTTAGCTTAAAGCTCAAAGCTTAAAAGACTCGAACTGTCTAAATCCTGCCTATTCATATCAACCCGCTTTACCTCTTGATTTTCGTAAGGTTTATAGTAGTATATTCCACGCTCTGCATCCACACAGCTTGTATAAAGTGTATAATGGCACTTACCGTCGGGAAGCACAACTAAACCCTTTGGGATATTTACGGTGTTTAAAATATGAAAAAACTGAGAAACAGAATCCTTTTCATCCTTTGGGCAAATGGAATTTTCTTTTAAGAATGCCGCCCTTATAAAACGGCTTTCGGAGGAAAAGTCACCGGGAAGTCCCAATGCGCCAAGCCCCAAGCTGTACTTTTCAAGCCCCACAGAGCCA
>JAZUNC010000096.1:0-5154 GCA_045603945.1 Acutalibacteraceae bacterium
TGCATAAGTCTTTCCAGAGCCTTGTCCGAATTCGGTTCTTTTACCTGAGAGTTTCGCCCCTTCGGTGACTGATAAAGAGTAGTTTCAGTTCTCTCCCAAATTCATCAATCAAGATAGCGTAATTTATTATACAGTTGACAAAAAAATTGTCAATATGAAAGCGGGAAAATAAAAAATATGTTTTGTGTAAAAAATGTGTTGACAAATTTAATTATTGTGTTTATAATGTTTTAGTATCGCATATATGGCTGTATAGCTCAGTTGGCTAGAGCATTCGGTTCATACCCGGAGTGTCATTGGTTCGAGTCCAATTACAGCCACCATTTTTGGCCCGGTGGTCAAGAGGCCTAAGACACCGCCCTTTCACGGCGGTAACACGGGTTCGAATCCCGTCCGGGTCACCAAAAAAGAAAACACTCACCCAAAAGGGTGGGTGTTTTGCTTTTTCAAACAAAACAATATAAAACAAACACTCATCGTCAGATGAGTGTTTGTTTTCGTTGGTGTGAGTGTTCATAACCAACCTCAAACGCAAGGTTGAAAATCATAAAAAAGAAGAACCTCAACTACGCGAATTGCGCGTCGAGGCTCTCGACTGGTGCGGATGAAGGGACTTGAACCCACATGGTATTGCTACCACTAGAACCTGAATCTAGCGCGTCTGCCTATTCCGCCACATCCGCATATTAAGCTTTGACCTCTAAATTTTACACGGCGAGGTCGTCCGAGGCGGAGCCTACTTTCAGCTTAAATCCGCGAAGATTATTATACAGTTTAATAGTCAAATTGTCAAGTGATACCTTGACAAAAATTACAGGGCATTGTTTTTTCTGTAAGCCAGATAATCTTCTAAAATCATAACTGCGGCAACGGCATCCACCGTTTGCTTACGCTTTTTACCGCGAGTGTCATTCATATTTAGAACGGTATGTGCCGAAACAGTAGTGCATCTCTCGTCCCACATAACTACTTCAAGCCCTGAAAGGGCGGCGATTTTTTCGGCAGTATGGCGACATTCTTCTGCACGGAAGCCTTCACTTCCGTCCATATTTTTTGGAAGCCCTGCAACGATAAGCTCTGCCCCTAATTCTTTTGCCTTTGCAGACACCTTCTGAACTAATTTATCCTCGTTATATTCGGTTATGACGCACTGAGGAAAGGCAAACGATTCGGTAGCGTCGCTAAGAGCTATGCCTGTACGGGCTTTTCCTAAGTCGATAGACATAATTTTCATAAGTTCAGTCCTCTTTTTCCCACATTTTTGTAACTATTCGGTTTGCAGCAGGCATAAATTCCTCGGGTATATGAGAATCGTCATTATAGTATTCAACCTTAAATCCGCCTTCATCATATGTTATAAGCGAAACGGCGGTATTGTTTGCCCATGGAACATTTCCAAGCAGATTTATATCATTATATAAAAGATAGCATAGCAGACACTTTGTGACTGCACCGTGGGATGCAATGAGCAGGGTTTTATCGGCATTTTCTGGGTCTTGTGCAACCCTGTTGATTGCCTTTTTCACACGCTCGTAAACCTCACGCATTGATTCTCCGTCTTCTACCTTAAAGTTATGGATTTCTTCTATCCATATCCGTTCTATTTCGGCATAGTCGGAAAAAATCTTTTTAAATGGCATCCCCTCGATAATTCCACCATGCATCTCTATAAAATCTTTTTCGGGAATAATCTCGATATTTTTGTCCTCCACCGCTGCTAACGCGGTTTTATAGGCTCTTTTAAGAGGACTGGAATATGCTTTGTCTATATGCACATCAGCAAAACGTTTTTTTAAAAATTCAAGCTGTTTTACACCTGTTTCGCTTATGTCGCAGTCGGTAGTGCCTTGGAATATCTTTGCTTTATTTCCTTCTGCTTCACAGTGACGAATAAAATATATTTTTACCATACAGTCCACCTCAGAGATAAGTTAGCTCCTGTCAACCTAGAATATATGCCATATTATACAACGAAATTTGCTCTTTTTCAACTTGATATATTGTTTTTTGTAGAGAAAAATGTTATTATGTATAAAATCACTTTTATAGGAGCGTAAACGATGAAAAAGTTTTTCACCCGTCTTTTTATTGACGGACTTTCGGGAATGGCATCAGGCCTTTTTGCCACACTTATAATAGGTACTATCATCTCACAGATAGGCGGCCTTATCGGAGGAACTGTTGGCGGTTACCTTACTACAATCGGTAGCTTTGCTAAAACGGTTACAGGGGCTGGAATAGGTGTCGGAGTGGCGTCTAAGCTTCATGCAGCTCCGTTGGTTACTGTTTCTGCCGCTGTGGCAGGCATTGTAGGAGCTTTTCCAAATTTCGAAAAATTTGTTTTCGGTGCAGCAGGAGAGCCCCTTGGTGCCTTTGTTGCAGCTTATGTAGCCATAGAGTTAGGCGGTCTGGTGTCGGGCAAGACCAAGGTAGATATTATTGTTACGCCCCTTGTGTCTATTCTTTTAGGAAGTGCGGCAGGCTTCCTTGCAGGGCCTCCTATTTCACGCCTTATGACCTGGATTGGAAGTATAGTTAATCAGAATGTTGCAGACAGTCCGATAATCGGCGGAATAATAGTTGCTGTTGTTATGGGAATTTGTCTAACCCTGCCTATTTCTTCGGCAGCTATCGGCGTGTCCTTGGGACTTTCGGGATTGGCGGCAGGTGCGGCAGTTGTGGGTTGTTGCTGTAATATGGTAGGCTTTGCCATAGCCTCTTTTAGAGAAAACAAGTGGGGCGGACTTATAGCACAAGGCATAGGCACCTCGATGCTTCAGATGCCCAACATTGTCCGTCGACCCTTAATTTGGCTACCTGCTATCATTTCAAGTGCAATACTTGGACCCATATCGGCGGCGGTATTCAAAATAACAAGCTCCTCCATAGGCTCAGGAATGGGAACATCAGGACTGGTGGGACCCTTTGAAACATATGTGTCTATGGTAAATGGCGGAACCGAACCGGTTATCGCCTTGCTTATCATAATTCTTATGCTGGTTATTCTTCCTGGAGCAATAACCTTTGGAATAAGCGAGGGTATGCGAAAGGCAGGCTGGATAAGAAAGGGCGATATGAGGTTGGATGTAGCATGACCAAAAAGGAACGAGCAAGGCTTGCGGTAGAGCTTTTAAAGGCGGAATATCCCGATGCTATTTGTTCTCTCGACTATTCCGACCCGTTTCAGCTTTTAATAGCCACAAGACTGTCGGCACAGTGCACCGATGCACGGGTAAATCTTGTCACCCCTGCTCTGTTTGCCGAGTTTCCTACAGCCGAAAGTATGGCAAATGCTCAGCTGAGCAGGGTAGAGGAGCTTATTAAAACCTGCGGACTTTACAAGACCAAGGCAAAGGACCTTATCGGTATAGGCAAGAATATATGTGAATATTTCGACGGGCAGGTGCCCGACACAATAGAAGAGCTTACAACCCTTCCGGGTGTGGGAAGAAAAACCGCAAATCTTGTTGTGGGAGATGTTTACGGTAAGCCTGCGGTGGTTACCGATACCCATTTTATAAGAATAGTAAACCGCATAGGGCTTACGCAGGAAAAGGAGCCCTTTAAGGTGGAGAAAGAGCTTCGGAAACTACTCCCGCCCGACGAGTCTAATAACTTTTGTCACCGCACTGTTTTACACGGCAGAGCGGTTTGTACAGCACGAAAAGCATATTGTGAAAAATGTGTGCTTTCAGAAATTTGCAAAAAGGTAAATGTGAAATAAATGAGTGATATTTTTTCCCGTACCGAGGCACTTCTGGGTACGGATGCTATGGAAAAACTAAAGAGTTCACGGGTTGCCCTGTTTGGGTTAGGCGGTGTAGGCTCTGCTGCCTTTGAGGCACTTGTGCGAAGCGGTGTAGGAAGTATAGATGTTTTTGATTACGACACTGTCAGCACTACAAATCTTAATCGACAGTTGCTTGCAACACGGGATACTATTGGAAAGACTAAAACCGAGGCGGCTGTGCTTCGGGCAAAATCTATAAATCCCGAAACAAAGATTACCGTGCAAGAAATGTTTTATCTGCCCGAAAATTCCCATCTTGTTGATATGTCTGAGTTCGATTTTATTATCGATGCAGTTGATACTGTAACTGCCAAGCTTGAAATAATAACAAATGCAATGGAGGCAGAAACTCCTATAATAAGCTGTATGGGAACGGGGAACAAGCTGGATATAACCAGACTAAAGGTTTCGGACATCTCTAAAACAGAGGGTTGTCCACTAGCGAGAATCGTCCGCAAAGAGCTACGCACAAGAGGAATAAATCATCTTAAGGTGGTTTGGTCGGATGAAAAGCCCTTTATGGTAGCCCCTACGGGAGAGCTTAAGGGCGACCGTCCAGCTCCGGCAAGTGCTATTTTCGTGCCTGCGGCTGCAGGACTGCTTCTTGCGAGTGAAGCCGTAAAAAATTTAATAGAAGAATAGATAAACAGCTATGTGTGCTTTTTAGACACATAGCTGTTTTTTCCTTTTATCTGCAAAAATGACTTATTTAATAGATTATTTACAATTATCGCACAGTGCGACAGTTTTCGACATACAAGATATGCTATAATCTCTACAGTAAAAACACAATATATTCTTATTAAGGAGAGTTACATATGAAAAGAGTATCTGTAATTTCAAAAACCCCCGACAAATGGAATGAGTTTGAGCAGAGCATAGCTTGTGATGAGCTTTTTGAAGCAATAAAAGCTGTTTTAAACGAGCTTGCACGGGAGGAGACTTTATGCCTTGTCACCTCGATGCATTTAGGTCCTGAAACCCTTGCGGCAGAGGCAGTGTTGAAGTTTGGAGAAAAAGCAAAAATAAAACTTGAGTGTGCCTTGCCATATGAGGAGCAGGCTAATGATTGGACCGAGCCCGAGCGTGACCGATATTATAATATTATAGAGAACTGCGACACCCAGCTTTTTATTTCTACCGCATATACTGATAGCTGTGAACAAAAATGCTATGACTATTTGGTAAACACAGCTGATATTATATTGCTTGGTACTACACCCGACAATGAGATTTCAGAGCTTATAAAGAACTCAGAAAAAAAGGTAATAAGTATATAACAAAACGACTGAGATTATATCTCAGTCGTTTTGTTTTTTCGCTTTTTTCTTTTTTGGTATTTTGAAAGAATTATTTTATATACC
>JAZUNC010000097.1:0-5704 GCA_045603945.1 Acutalibacteraceae bacterium
ATATACATTTAATGATATTTGTAGATAACCTAAACGGGGCGTCGAGGACGCCGCGCCCTACAAATTCACTTGTACCTCATATGGTCTCTACCTTTAAAAGGTTTTGCAATAAAGAAATCGGTAGAAATATATGGCAAACATCCTATTTCGACCATATTATCCGAAATGAAGAGGATTATAAAAGGCACTGGAATTATATAGAAACTAATCCGTTAAATCAAGATAAAAATGAATATTTTGGTCATTAAAAAGCAAGTGTTCTTCGCTTGCTTTTTTTGCTGTTTTATAGTATAATGCAATAGTATATTTGTAATGTTCAAGAACTGTTTACAAACTGTATAAATTTGTTTGGTAAATTAATGTTGTACAAATCTGTTTAAAAGGAGAAAATTCTATGATCGAAGTATCCTCCCTTTCCAAGCGGTACGGAAATCACCTTGCTGTTGATAATGTAAGCTTCAGCATAAAAAAAGGTGAGGTTGTGGGCTTTCTGGGTCCCAACGGTGCAGGAAAAAGTACCATTATGAACATAATGACAGGCTATCTGTCCCTTACCGCAGGAAATGTTTCTATCGATGAATTCGACATAATTCAAAATCCCGAGGAGGCTAAAAAGCGTATAGGCTATCTGCCTGAGATACCCCCTCTTTATACCGATATGACCGTTAAGGAGTACCTCTATTTTATGTACGACCTTAAAAAGGTTAAATTCCCCAAAAAGCCTCATATTGAAGAGATTGTAAGACTTGTTAAGATTGATAATGTTTACAACCGTCTTATCAAAAATCTTTCAAAGGGCTACCGTCAGCGTGTTGGAATTGCTCAGGCACTTATCGGCAACCCCGACCTGCTTATATTGGACGAGCCTACCGTAGGTCTTGACCCCAAGCAGATAATTGAAATACGCAATCTTATTGCAAGACTGGGTAAAAACCATACCGTAATTCTCTCTTCTCATATTCTTTCCGAAATTCAAGAGGTATGTGAGAGAATTATCATTATAAATCAGGGTAAGATAATCGCCGACGACACCCCCGAAAACCTTTCTAAAAACCTTTCTGACGACCATTCTTTGGTACTGCGTGTCAAGGGAAGCGAGGCTGAAATCTATAAGATTTTAAGCTCGGTACCAGGCATTAAGGAATTCCGTTGCACAGGCAGTAAAGAAGCAGGCACGGTAGATTATGTTATCGAGCCTAAGCCCGGTTATGACATCCGCGGTGCTATCAGCGACCGTATGGCAGAACGCAAAAAGACCATTTTAAACCTCAGTTCTAACGAGATGACCCTCGAGCAGATATTCCTCCGCCTTACCGATGCGGCAGACAAGGGAAACATCCTTCTTGCCAAGAAAGCGGAAGAAAGCCATGCCGAAGAGACTCAGGCACTCCGCGTAAAGCTCGATTTAGAAAGTGGCGAGGCCACCGTAGGAGACGAGACCGAGGCCGAAAAAGAATATAAGAATCAAGAGGAGGAAAAATAAATGACCGCAGTATTTAAAAGAGAATTTAAGTCATATTTCACATCTCCTCTCGGATATGTTTATCTTGCAATTTTCCTTTTCTTCGAGGGATATTTCTTTGTAACTCTTTATAGCTACGGAAGCCCCAGTATAGAAATAATATTTCCATCCCTTTCATTTGTTGTTATTCTTGTAACACCCGTTCTTACAATGCGGCTTCTTTCGGAAGACCGCCGACAAAAGGTAGATCAGGCTTTGCTTACTGCCCCTGTTAGCGTCAGCGGAATAGTTTTGGGTAAATTCCTTGCGGCACTTTCAGTTTATGCTCTTGCCTTTTCTCCCACAATCCTTTTCCAGATAATCGTTACCCTTCTTGCAACCCCCAATTGGCTTATTTTCCTTAACGGACTTTTAGGAACTCTGCTTATCGGTGCGGCACTTATTGCAATAGGTATGTTTATCTCCTCCCTCACCGAAAGCCCCATAATCTCCTGCATACTTACCCTTGTTTGCTTTATGTTGCTTATGGTGCTTACCAATCTTGCGGCTCTTACCAATCTTGATTGGGTAGTGGCTGCCGCTGAAAAGATTGCCTTTATCAATCTTTTCTCCAGCTTTTCATCCTCGATTTTCCATATCGTTGATGTAATTTATCTCCTCTCTATCACCGCTGTATTCGTCTTTGTATCAATTCGTGCGGTCGAGAGACGCAGATGGGCTTAAGGAGGTGCGGAATATGAAATTATTTGCTAAAAAACAGACCGAGGAACAGTCCTTAAAGCCTAAAAAGCTCCGCAACAAGGGTGCGTGGAAACAGGGCGGATATGCTCTTGCAATTACCGCCGTAATTATTGCTGTTGCGGTAGCTGTAAACCTGCTTTTTGCAGTTCTTGCAGAGCGTGTAAATCTTGATATAGATATTTCTCTTTCGGGTGACAACACTCTTTCGGAGGAAAATGTAGAGTATATTAAAAAGCTTGATGAAAAGGTAAACATTACTGTATGCTTTACTAAAGAGGACTTTTCTTCGGGCACAGAATATGTTGCACAGAACTATCATAATGCAACCGATACTACAGGCTCAAATGACGGAGTATACTCTTATTACGAGCAGTCCCTAAATCTTCTTGAGCTTTACTCGGTTTATTCCGAAAATATCACCCTTAATTTTGTGGACCCCTACGACCCGTCTTTCTCAGAGGTTACCAAAAAATATTCCAATATTCAGATGGGCGATATAATTGTTGAATGTGTTAAGACCATAGGCGATGAGAAGTATACTCGTAATGAGGTACTAAGCTTCGACGATATTTATTATCTTGCCGAGGATGATACCTATGCCTCCTATTTTGGCTACAGCAGTTATATTGTTTCGGGTAACAACCTTGAAACGGCTCTTACAAGTGCTATCTATAAGGTTACTTCAGACGAAACCCAGAAGGTTCTTGTTTTAGAGCATCACTGTAAGGAAAATAATCTTACCGATTATATTAAATATCTTGAGCAGAACAACTTTGATGTTGAAATATTCTCCGAGAAGGTGCTTAACGACATCGACAAGGATGTTGATATGGTTATCATAGCAGAGCCTACCGAGGACTTCGCCGCAACCGAGCTCGATATTATTGACGAGTGGCTTTATAACGGTGCTCTTCGCGGAAAAGGACTTATGTACTTTGCATCTCCCTCCTCTCCCGATATGCCCAACCTTCTTTCCTATCTTGAAGAATGGGGCGTAGCCTTTGATGAGGGTATCCTCTATGAAACAGATGCTAATTATCAGGTATTTGGCGATGCAACCACAAACATCTTTATCCCTGCCGAAACAGAGTCTGAGGATGATGTTACGGCACAGTTCGCGGACGTTATGAATAAGGCTGAGGTTATTGCGGGCGGAAATGTGCCGATACTTCAGGTTTACGAGGAGGACGGCATACGACTTACCACACCTGTTGCAGTCACTCCCTCAGATACGGTTGTAGTAAAACCGCTCAATGCAGGTTCTGACTGGACTCCCGACGGCTCGTATGACCAGAATCAGCATATCGGAATCCTTATGGCTACCGAGGCAGACTATGTAGACAATGTGCTTTGCACAAGCTATGTCGCAGTATTCTCAAGCCGCGACTTTGTAGACCCCTATTGGTTCTCGACTGGCTATGATGTTAATGCCGACGCAATAATTAACACCGCAAAGGTAATAAGCGGAGCTTCTGAGGATGGGGTGAAATTCTCTATGAAGAGAATGGAAGACCAGACCTTCTCTGATATAGTTACAGCCGATACTATAGCTGTAATGAGGGTTATCTTCCAGTGGGCTCTGCCACTACTGCTGATTGTTTCGGGTATTGTTATCTTCGTAAGGAGGTCCCGTCGATGAGCATAGAGGAAAACAAGCAACCCGAAGCGGAAAACAAAAATAATCTCCCTGAATACGAGTCTCGCGTGTATGAGGTGGCAGATGAAGACTCCACCATATTTTCCGCACCCGAGGCACATAGGGATATAGTAAAAAAGCGAGTAAAGCTTAAAAAGATGATATTTGCGGCGGTAGCCCTTGTGGTGGTCGCCGCCATCGCAATAACCGTGGCTGTGGTAGTTCCTCCTCTTGTGGACGATGATGATACAAGCAGTACCGATGAGATAGACCCACCGATGATGGACTCTGCCCTGTTCAAGAATGTTGACAGGGTAACCCTTATAAGGGATGACGCAACAGTTGAGTTTAAGACCATTCAGGTCGAGTCTACCACTACCGATGATGAGGGCAACGAGGTCACCGAAATGACCGACCAATGGGCACTTAAAAATGTGGACAGCTCTCTTACCAGCTATAGCACTATTGATAATACCGTTACAACCTTTATGGAGCAGCATTATACCAAAAAGGTAAGTGACGATAAAAACGACGGTAACGACTACGGCTTTGACGACCCTGAATATCAGGTAGATTTTTATAATAAAGGCTCAGACAAGGTGTATTTCTCCCTGCTTATCGGAGGACCTAACCCTGCTGATACAGGAAAATATGCAACCACCACACTCGATAATGCGGTATATTTTATTGCAGGTGTAAGTGAGTTTTATCAGTATCAAAAGGTAGAAACTGACTTTGTACAGGCTGAAACAATGCCCTCCATCTCAAAGGACAGCGACTACAGCGACGATAATTTTACAGAGGGTAAGCTTGTTTTGTGCGACAAGCTGGTGCTTACGGGCAAGACTATGGGCGGCGAGTACACCATAGTATCTCAGGAGTCCGATAACATCACCATCTTTACATCATACAGATTGATTACCCCCGTAGTCCGTCCCGCTAATGACGATAATATCGGAAATATTGTGGCTCTCTTTACCTATGGAATTGAATCGAGTGGCTGTTATTCCTACTCGACCTCCGCAGAAGAGTTGAAAAAATTCGGTCTTGACGACCCCGATTTTTGTGCTACAATATATGTCGATAACATCAAACGAAGCTTTTGTGCAACTAAACAGGAGGACGGTAATTATGCCGTTTATAACGAGTTAAACAAGACTATCATGAAGGTAGCCGCCGACTCGTTAGCTCCTGCCGCCTACAGCAGAGAGGATCTGTTTAATGATCTGCTCTTTATCGAGAATATTGCCAATGCTGACAAGGTGACTGTTGAATCTGCAGGCGAAAAGCTAGAGTTTGAGGTAATTACTGAGTATGACGAAGAATCACAAAGCGATGACCTTATTGCTATAAAGTATAACGGCAAGGAGATTGAAAAATCAAATTTCCAAAGCTATTATCAGTACCTTGTGAGCATCACCGCCCAGTCTTATGATGAGCACGACACCACAGGTATGGAGCCATCAACCGTGCTTACCATACACCATAAGGACGGTAAAACCTCAACGGTGGTTAAATACTTTAAGATAACCAATGCACGCTATCAGGTCGAAACCAACGGAGTAAAAATGGGTCTTATAAGCTCATCCGACCACACACGTGTAATGAAGTACGCGAGGAATGTCGCCGCAAACAAAACCTATAATCAAAGATAAATAATCAGCACAATGAAGGTGCCCGACCCACAAAAAAGTGGGTCTGGCTCCTTGTTTTTTCTGTAGAGAAAACCCAAAACTCAAATTCTTAAAGGAGAAAACAAAATGAAAAACAAAACCTTAACACACTTAAAGAAAATAGCAGGCTCGGCTATGTTTTTAGCCCTTTGTATGGTGTTGCCCCTACTTACGGGTCAGATTCCCGAAATA
>JAZUNC010000098.1:0-3647 GCA_045603945.1 Acutalibacteraceae bacterium
CCCTTTGCTACCGTTTTGCAAGAATCGATAAAAAGCGTTTTGGAAGTATTGAGGATATTACGGATAAGGGTTATTATACAAACTCATATCACGTAGATGTTCGCGAAGATATTGATGCTTTCACTAAGTTTGAGTTTGAAAGTCAGTTCCAAAAAATCTCTTCGGGCGGAGCTATTTCTTATGTAGAGATCCCTAATATGCGTCATAATCTTACCGCCCTAGAGGATATAGTTCGATTTATTTATGATAATATTCAGTATGCTGAATTTAATACTAAATCCGACTATTGCCACGTTTGCGGATATGACGGAGAGATACTTGTAAATGACGATTTCGAGTGGGAGTGCCCCTCCTGCGGCAATAAAGACCACGGAAAAATGAATGTTACTCGCCGCACCTGCGGTTATCTTGGCGAAAATTTCTGGAATGTGGGCAAAACCAAGGAAATCAAGGCAAGAGTCCTTCATCTGTAAGAGGTAACCGAGTTGAATTACGCTACAATTAAAACCAACGACGTCGCCAACGGCGAGGGTGTGCGTGTATCACTTTTTGTAAGTGGCTGCACACACAGATGTAAGGATTGCTTTAACTCTGAGGCTTGGGATTTCAGCTTCGGTGAGCCCTTCGGGGAAGAACAGATAGAGTTTATAATTAAAGCTCTCGATAAATCTCATATCAGGGGTCTTTCCTTGCTCGGTGGCGAGCCCTTCGAGCCACAAAATCAGCCCGAAGTCTTAAAGCTTCTTAGAAAATTTAAAGATAAATTCCCCGAAAAGGATGTTTGGTGCTATTCGGGTTATGATTTTGAAAAGGATATTTCCGCCCTCAGGCTTGGCGACCCCGAAATTACAAAAGAAATGCTTTCATATATTGATATTCTTGTAGACGGAAGATTTATTAGCGAGCTTAAAAATCTGAATCTCCGCTTTAAAGGGTCATTAAATCAACGGATTATTGATGTTAAAAAATCTTTAGAGAAAGGCGAGGTTGTCCTCTGGGACGGGGACGAAACCCTCGATAAGTTATCAAAATGGTAGATTTAAAAATAAAAAAACTAAATGAAAATGCAACTATACCTTCATATGGCTCTACCTATGCCGCAGGAGCAGACCTCTATTCCTGTGAGGGCCAGCTTGTTTTCGCAGCAGGTGAGACCAAACTGGTACATACTGGCATTGCAATGGAAATTCCCAACGGATATGTAGGTCTTATATATGCAAGAAGCGGTATCGCCACTAAACGTGGCCTTGCTCCTGCAAATAAGGTTGGTGTCATAGATTCAGACTATCGCGGAGAAATAATGGTTGCACTCCACAATCATTCAGACAAAGATGCTGTTATAGAAGCTAAAGAGAGAATAGCTCAGATAGTAATAACTCCATATCTTACAGTAAACTTTGTAGAAACAGATAGCCTTGATGATACCGAAAGAGGTGCAGGCGGCTTCGGCTCTACAGGAACAAAATAAATTTAAATAAGGCTTGACAACTTGTAGATGTAATGTGTATAATTACTTGGTAAGTGTTAAAATACTTTGATCGAGTTTTAGTAAGCGTCAGTAATTTCTTTAAAGAGAGCGGCGGTAGGTGTGAAGCCGTAGGAAACTGTTTGCCGAATTTCGCCTCGGGAGTAGCCTATAGAAATATAGGATGTAGTTGCTGCATTAAAGCAAAAACGAGTGGCGTTTTTAATCGCAATTTGAGTGGTACCACGGAAACTTTTTTCGTCTCATACTTTGTATGAGACGATTTTTTATTTTATGGAGGTTTATAATGAACGAACAGATAGTAAAACTGCAGCAGCAGTTTGAAACTGAGCTTGCCGCAGTAAAGGATGCCGCAGAGCTTGAAAACATCAGAGTCGCTTATCTTGGTAAAAAGGGAAGCATTACCGATCTTTTAAAAGGTATGAAGGACCTTTCTGTTGAAGAGAAAAAAGACTTCGGACAAAAGGTGAATGTTCTTAAGAATGAAGCTACCGAAAAAATTACCGCAAAAATGGTAGAGCTTAAGGAAAAGGAGATTGAAAAGGAAATTAACTCTATGCCTGAGTTTGACCTTTCTATGCCTGCCGATCTTTCCCGCGGTTCTTATCATCCTATAACCCTTGTTCAGCGTGAGTGTGAAAGAATATTTAAGTCAATGGGATTTGACGTTGAGGATTACAGCGAGGTTGTAACCGACTATGAATGCTTTGAGGCTTTAAATATCCCTAAGCATCATCCTGCTCGTGATATGCAGGACACCTATTATTTAGAGAACGGTCAGCTTCTTAAGTCCCATACCTCTGCGGCACAAAATGCTATCTATAAGAAATATAAGGATGCACTTTTTAATGAGGGTCGTCCTATTAAGGCGATTTTCCCCGGTCGCTGCTTCAGAAATGAGGCAACCGATGCCTGTCACGAGAACACCTTCTTCCAAATGGAGGGTGTAATGGTTGATAAGGACATCTCCATCTCAAACCTTATTTTCTTTATGAAAACTATGCTTTCTGAAGTGTTTAAGCGTGATGTTAAGGTTCGCCTTCGTCCGGGATTTTTCCCCTTCGTTGAGCCTGGCTTCGAGCTTGATATAAGCTGTGCTATATGCGGCGGCGAGGGTTGTCCCTCCTGCAAGCATAGCGGCTGGCTTGAGCTTTGCCCCTGCGGAATGATTCATCCCGAGGTGCTTAAAGCCGGAGGTATTGACCCCGAGGAATATACCGGATTTGCCTTCGGTCTCGGTCTCACCCGTCTTGCAATGATGAAATACGGCATTAAAGATATTCGTGACTTAAACGGGGGAAGCCTTAAGACCCTTTCGCAGTTTACAGACGACGAATAAGAAAGGAGAGTGCCAATATGTTATTATCGATGAACTGGATATCAGACTTTGTTGATTTTTCAGGTCTGGACAAGCTTAAGCTTATAAATCAGTTTTCTCTATCCACCGCAGAAGTGGAAAATGAGATATTTATGAAGGGTTCCGATATAAGCGGAATCGTTGTCGCAGAGATTAAGTCGGTTGAGGACCATCCCGAGTCTAAAAAGCTACACCTTTTAAAGGTGGATGCAGGTGACGGAAAGCTTACCGATGTTGTTTGCGGTGCTCCCAATGTTCGCGTTGGTATGAAGACTGCATTTGCAAAGGTTGGTGCTAAAATAGGTGAGATTACCATCGCACCCCGACCACTTGCAGGCTACGATTCCTTCGGTATGTGCTGTTCAGAAAAGGAACTCGGTATTTCCGACGATAATTCGGGAATTATGGATATTGCTGAGGATATTGCAAACGGAACCGATATAAAAGACGTTTATGAAATTGACGATATAATTTTCGAGGTGGACAATAAATCTCTTACCAATCGTCCCGACCTCTGGGGTCATTACGGTATAGCCCGTGAGTTTGCCGCCCTTGCAGGAAGACCCTTAAAGGCACTTGATACAGTAGACCTTACGGAATATAATAATCTACCTAAAGTAGATTTGAAGATAGAAGATCCCTTGTGTCAGCGTTACTCCTGTCTTCAGGTTGAAAATATTACCAAGAATGTAAGTCCCGTTAATATGCGTATCCGTCTTTTCTATTGTGGAATGAGGGGCATTAATCTTCTTGCTGACCTTACCAATTACCTGATGCTTGAAATGGGTCAGCCAATGCACGCGT
>JAZUNC010000099.1:0-12221 GCA_045603945.1 Acutalibacteraceae bacterium
TTTCAAGACCGCCTCGTTATGACCACTTCGTTATCCCTCCGAATGTGACTTTAGAATTATATCACACAAATTATTTTATGTCAATAATCATTTTATAATAAAATTACATTATTTTTAATCTGCCGTTAGTATAGCTTTACATCTTGCCAAAGTTTATCGTAATAAGCTCTTGTTTCGGGCTTCATATCGTGGAAATATTCTACCTTAGGCATATTTTCCTCATTCGGGTATAGTATCTCGTTTCCTAAAAGCGAATATTCGGGATTGCTTGTTACAGAGGTGTTGGGTGATGCATAGTAGATAAACTCAGCGTTTGCAAGGGCGATTTCGGGCTCTAATAAATAGTTGATAAACAGCATTGCAGCCTCGTAGTTTTCAGCATTCTTAGGAATACAGGCGGCATCTACAAATATATTTGTGCCCTCTTTTGGATAAACAAAAGCAAGGTCTTCGTTATTATCGACCATACTTAAATAGTCGCCTGCGTAGTAGGGGGCAATGGCGGCAGATCCAGACTCCATCTTGTTATATACCTCATCCATAACATAAGCCTGTAAAACCGATTTTTGTTCTTTTAGGAGTTGTGCAGCGGCATCCCACTCGGCAAGGTTGTCGGTGTTGATGTCATGTCCAAGCAGAAACTGTGCAATGGCAAATGTGTCACGGGGATTGTTGAATGTAAGCACATCGTTTTTATACTTTTTATCCCACATAACAGACCAGCTGCAGGGGGTATCTTCAACAAGTGAGGTATTGTAGATAAGTCCTACCATGCCAACGCTGAAAGGAACTGAATATTCATTATTGGGATCATAATAAAGATTTTTGTATTTTTCATCGATAAGACCGTAGTTGCTAAGTTTTTCGGTATCTATTTTTTGAAGCATATCCTCGTTAATCATACGCTCAATCATATAATCGGATGGTATAACTATATCATATGATACACCGCCATATTTAATCAGAGAGTACATTGATTCGTTGCTGTCGAAGGTAGAATAGTTAACCTTAATGCCTGTAAGCTGCTCGAATTCCTTTACTACATCAAGCGAGCCCTCGCTTCCGTCGGACATATATTCTCCCCAGTTATAAATATTTAGGGTCGTCCCTGCAAGCTCGTGATGAGTATAATTAGCTATGACCGACGGATTTTGGTATTCGTATCCGCAGCCATTTATAAAAAGTACTGAACTGATAGATAAAGCAAAAATTAAAATTAAGGAAATTGCTTTTTTCAATTATCTGCCTTCTTTCTGTTTGCTCTCGATTGTGCAAGATTGAATAAAATAAGAAGCAACAATACCGAGACAAACATTATGGTGGAAAGTGCGTACATATCAGGTGTAACACGACGTTTGGTCATTGAGTAGATGAGTAGAGGAAGGGTCTGGAACTCAGGTCCCGTAGTAAAATAGCTAATTACAAAGTCGTCTAACGATAATGTGAAAGCCATAATGAATCCAGTCACTATTCCCGACGATATTGATGGCAAAACAGCCTTAAAAAATGCCTTTAGGGGTGTACATCCAAGGTCAAGAGCAGCTTCGGACAAATGACCGTCTAATTGATTTAACTTTGGCATAACCGAAAGTATAACATAGGGTAGGTTAAAGGTTATGTGGGCTATAAGCAAAGTAATAAAACTAAGAGAACTACGAAGTGCTAACAATCTGCCAAAAAAGACAAACAAAAGCATCATAGATATGCCTGTAACAATATCGGGATTCATCATAGGAATATTAGTGACCGACATAACTGCACTTTTAGTCCACTTTTTTCTGTATGAAAATATACCTACCGCAGCGGCAGAGCCTAATACAGTCGCAAAAAGTGCAGACAGAAAGGCTAACAGAAGGGTGTTACCTAATGCGTTAAGCACAGTGCTGTTTTTAAATAGCTCGGCATACCAGTGGAGGGAAAAGCCCTCAAATACCGAGGTGCTGTTTGATGAGTTGAATGAAAACACTACCATGACAGCGATTGGTGCATACAGAAAGAAAATAATAAGTGCGATATAAAGCTTAGAAATTATTTTCATATGATAACACCTCCGTCGTCATCGGCGGCAAATTTGTTCATAACCGCAAGACTTATGATTATCATAACCATAAGTATCAGCGAAAGCGATGCACCGAGATTATAATTACTATTCAGCTTGAACTGCTGTTCTATAACATCTCCAATGAGCTCGTTGCGTATGCCACCCAGCTTCTGTGAAATGTAAAAGGTGCTGACCGATGGAACAAAAACCATAGTGATACCAGATACAACACCGGGCATGCTAAGGGGTATAATTACCCTGCGAAGTGTTGTAAAGCCGTTAGCTCCAAGGTCTGAGGAGGCCTCTAACAGCTTGCTGTCAAGCTTTGAAAGTATGGAATATATCGGCAATATCATATATGGTATGAAGTTATATATCATACCTAATATAACTGCCCCCGGAGTGTTAATAAGCTGAACCTTTTCAAGCCCAAGGCTTTCGAGCATCGTGTTAATAATTCCGTTGCGTTCAAGTATATTTGAAAGTGAATATGTTCGTATTAAGAGGTTCATCCACATTGGAAGCATAACAAGTAGCATAAGGGTGCCTTGTGTACTTACCTTTGTCTTGGTCATAAAATAAGCAAGGGGATACGAGATCATAAGTGTTATCACGGTTGCAATAAAAGCGTAAAGTATAGAAACTCCAAATATCTTCAAGTAATTATATTCGACAATTTTCGCAATATTTTCTAAAGTAAAGTTGCCTCTTTCATCGGTAAAGGAGTAGTAGGCAACCATAAGAAGGGGAACTATAATGAATATTGCAGACCAAACAACATACGGTGATGCTACATGAGGATTACCAATCGAAGTTTTCTTCATTATCTATCTCCTCTGCAGGCTCTGCGTCATTTAAATGATCGATTTCGTCACTGTAACTGCTGTAGTCACCGAATTTGCCCGAGTATTCAGATTTTTTCATAATGTGAATAGCATCAGGCTCAATGTAAAGACCGACAGTATCGCCTTCAAAAGCTTCGTCTGTGGTTTGAATCATCCACTTAAAGCCGCCGATATCAACTATAATCTCATAATGCACACCAAGGAATGTGACCGAGGTAACAACACCTGTAAGCATACCTTTTTCGGGCGGAACTATGTCAACATCCTCGGGTCGTACAACGACATCAACAGATTCGTTTTTGGAAAAGCCTTTATCGAGACATTCAAATTTATGACCTGAAAACTCTGCTAAAAAGTCTTCGCGCATTATACCGTCAAGAATATTGGATTCTCCTATAAAATCGGCAACAAAAGCATTTTCGGGCTCGTTATAAATATCCTTAGGGGTTCCTATTTGCTGTATTTTTCCTCCGTCCATAACAACAACGGTGTCAGACATTGTAAGGGCTTCTTCCTGATCGTGGGTAACAAAAATGAAGGTTATGCCTAAGGATTGCTGAATTTTTTTCAGTTCAACCTGCATATCTTTACGCAGTTTTAAATCAAGGGCGGCAAGGGGCTCGTCAAGCAGTAAAACGCGAGGTTCATTTGCCAGAGCTCGGGCAATAGCAACTCGTTGCTGCTGACCGCCAGAAAGTGTATCGATTTTTCGTTTTTCAAGGCCCTCAAGATTTACAAGCTTAAGCATTTCGCTTACTTTTTCTTTTATATCGGCTTCTTTTGCCTTTTTAACCCTCATTCCAAAAGCTATGTTCTCATACACATTGAGATGAGGGAAAAGAGCATAACGCTGAAAAATGGTATTAACCTGTCTTTTGTAAGAGGGAACTCCGTTTATCTTATCGCCTTCAAAGAAAATATCCCCACTGTCAGGCACTTCAAATCCGCCTATGATGCGAAGGGTTGTAGTTTTGCCACAGCCAGAGGGGCCAAGCAGTGTAACAAACTCTCCGTCTCTGATGCAGAGATTAATTCCATCAAGTACGGTTTGGTTGCCGAATGCAATAGAGATATTTTTAAGTTCAATTATATTTTCGCTTTTCAATTAAGCGCATCCTCCCTTTGCGGACACTAAGTGCCGCACAAGTTATTTTCAATAATCCTGCACGATACCCGCAGACTCTCTGAAAATGGCTCTCCGCAAAGGATTTTTCAGCCGAAAACTGTTCGGCTAAAGCCACCGCTTTGAATCTGCTTTAAGCACAGATGCGTAAAGTTATCAATGATAATATATAACCACTTGATATAATTGTCAAGTGTTTTATTTTTTCTGATATTTTGCGGTAAATTGCGTATTTTATCTAAAAATCTCTTTAATTCTCAACAATGCTTTTGTTTTAGCGTTATATCTCGAGTTTTCTCATTTTTGCTTTTTTAAATTGCAGAGGGCAAAAAAATTATATTTAACTTAAAAATAATGTTGAATTAATATTATTTATTTGCTATAATAAAATGAATAATATTATGGAGGAGTATGTGCGTTGGTAGTTTTGGGCATAGATCCAGGTTATGCTATAGTAGGCTACGGTGTAGTCGGATATAATGCAAACCGTTTTACGGTAATAGAGTACGGTGCAGTTACTACCGATGCAGGTGTGAAGTTTTCTTCAAGACTTATGAGCATATATAACGGTATCTGTGATATTATCGTGCGTACTAAACCCGACGCTATGTCTATAGAGAAGCTCTTTTTCAATACCAACACAACCACAGCTATTGATGTTGCTCAGGCAAGAGGTGTAATTTTGCTTGCGGCGGCATTACATAATATTCCTATATTCGAATATACTCCGCTTCAGGTCAAGTCTGCTGTAACAGGCTATGGCAGGGCAGAAAAAAAGCAGGTTATGGATATGATAAAAAACATATTACGACTTGAAAAGATACCGAAGCCCGATGACACGGCAGATGCTCTTGCCTTAGCTGTGTGCCACGCACATTCGTCAGGCTCTCTGTATGGTAAATTAAATTCAGGAGGCAGCATATAATGATATCTTCGCTAAGAGGAAAACTTCTTCATTCTGATCACCAAGTGGCTATTATTGAATGTTCCGGGGTTGGCTTTAAATGCTTTGCAAGCCTCAAGACCTTAGCACATCTTGGTGAAATCGGTAAGGAAGTATTTGTTTACACCTATATGTCTGTTCGCGAGGACGCGCTCGATTTATATGCTTTTTCCTCTAATGAGGAGCTTGAGTGCTTTAAGCTGGTTACCTCTGTAAACGGCTTGGGAGCTAAAATGGCAATTGCGTTGCTTTCAGAATTCACTCCAGACCAAATATCATTTTTCATTATTTCAAATGACCCAAAATCTCTTACGCGTGCCAGCGGAATAGGTCCTAAGCTTGCACAACGTATGGTGTTAGAATTAAAGGATAAAATTGCCAAAGGTGCTGTCGCTCTTTCTGACGAGAATGTTCTCGTTCAAAGCACAGGTAAAAATGTTAACAGTTCTGAAGCTATTGCGGCACTTGTTGCGTTGGGCTTTTCCCAAAGTGAAGCAACTTCTGCAGTATCTAAACTCGACCAGACCTTGTCTACCGATGAGTTAATTAAAGGTGGACTTAAAAATCTTTCAAGGTAGGTGTATTAAATGGAAGATATGGATTTTGAAAGCCGAATAGTCGCACCGGAATTTTCAGCCGATGCGGACGAGCTCGAAAATTCTCTAAGACCTAAGACCTTAAACGACTATATCGGACAGGAAAAGGCTAAAGAAAATCTCGAAATTTATATAGAGGCCGCAAAGGCTCGTCACGAATCCTTAGATCACGTACTTCTCTACGGCCCTCCGGGACTTGGTAAAACAACCCTTTCCAATATTATTGCAAGGGAAATGGGTGTTAATATCCGAATAACATCAGGCCCCGCAATAGAAAAGCAGGGAGATTTGGTAGCCCTGCTTACCAATCTGTCTGAGGGTGACGTATTGTTTATTGACGAAATACATCGTCTCTCTCGCTCGGTAGAAGAGGTCTTATATCCCGTAATGGAGGACTTCTCGCTGGATATAATCATAGGTAAAGGCCCATCGGCACGTTCTATAAGACTTGATGTTCCGCATTTTACACTTGTAGGTGCAACAACACGCTCGGGTCAGCTTACTGCACCTCTTCGAGACCGTTTCGGTGTGCTTCTGCGTCTGGAGCTTTATACACCGGAAGAGCTTTCTCAGATTATTGAGCGAAGTGCGGGTATACTCGGTATTGAAATCGAGCATGAGGGCGCATTAGAAATAGCATCTCGTTCTCGTGGTACTCCTCGAATTGCAAACCGTGTTTTGAAGCGTGTTCGCGATATTTGTCAGGTTAAGTTCGACGGAATTATAACCGAAGAGGTTGCCCGAGCAGCTTTAGAACGTTTTGAGATAGATGAGCTTGGTCTTGATGATTTCGACAGACGAATGCTTAAAACTATTATTAATAATTATGGTGGCGGACCTGTAGGTCTTGATACCTTAGCTGCCGCAGTAGGCGAGGAAAGCATCACGATTGAGGATGTTTACGAACCCTATCTTATGCAGATAGGTTTTCTCGCCCGTACAGGCAGAGGCCGCTGTGTAACAAAGCTTGCTTACGACCATTTGGGAATTCCCTTTAATGAAAGCTTGCAAAAAACAATGTTTTAATGCAAAGGATTATAAATGAGATTTACAGAAGATTTTTTTGATTATGAGCTTATCGATGCCGTAGACGGCGAAAGGCTTGAGAGATGGGGCGATATTATCCTCATTCGTCCTGATCCGCAAATTATATGGAGTGGAGAGAAAAAGGACCGACGTTGGTACAATGCTCATGCCCGTTATCATAGATCAAGCAGTGGCGGTGGACATTGGGAAACACTTAAAAAGGTGCCTGATGTTTGGTCTATAAGCTATGGCGACCTAACATTCCGTTTAAAGCCCATGGGCTTTAAACATACAGGACTATTTCCCGAGCAGGCTGTTAACTGGAAACTTGCCGATAAGCTTATTCGCTCTGCACAAAGGCCTGTAAAGGTGCTCAATATGTTTGCATATACAGGCGGTGCTACGCTTGCTTGTCTTAATGCAGGGGCATCGGTTACCCATGTAGATGCCTCGAAAGGTATGGTTCAGTGGGCGAAGGAAAATGCTGTTGCTTCAGGGCTCGCAGACAGACCTGTTCGTTGGCTTGTTGACGATTGAATGAAGTTTGTAAAACGCGAAATTCGTCGCGGCAACAAATATGATGCAATAATAATGGACCCACCCTCATATGGAAGAGGTCCCGACGGAGAGGTATGGAAGCTTGAACAGCAGATAGGCGAGTTGCTTTGCGAAACTGCAAAATTGCTCTCGGACGAGCCGCTGTTTATGTTCTTAAATTCTTATACTGGCGGACTTTCGCCTACTATTCTTAATTATATGGTAAAAATGACCTTTCCAAATACCTCTGCCTCAAAGGTATTTACCGAAGAAATTGGTTTAAAGGTCACAAACCGCAATATTGTATTACCCTGTGGTAATACTACTGTCTGGACTGGTAGTGATATAAATGAATAATATCATAGAGCTTAATAATGTCTTTTTTGATTATGAAAGTGACGACAGGCATTATGATGTTTTGCGTGATTTTTCTCTTTCCTTTAAAAAAGGGACCTTTAATGTTATATTAGGCCATAACGGCTCTGGGAAAAGTACGCTCGCGAAGTTGTTGAACGGACTTATTAAGCCTGTTAACGGAACAGTAAAGGTCAACGGCAAATCAACATTGGACGAAAAGTACGATTTCGATATTAAGAAAACCGTTGGAATGGTGTTTCAAAATCCCGATAATCAGCTAGTATCATCTGTAGTTGAAGAAGACGTCGCTTTTGGCCCTGAGAATCTGGGATTTGAGCCTGAAGAGATTCGCCGCAGGGTTGATAATGCCCTGCAAGCGGTAGATATGTATGAACACCGTGACCGCCCTACTCACAAGCTGTCGGGAGGACAAAAGCAAAGGGTAGCTATAGCCGGCATAATTGCTATGGAGCCCGAGTGTATCGTCCTTGATGAGCCTACCGCAATGCTTGACCCAAAGGGACGAAAAGAGGTTATTGATACAATATATAAGCTCAATAAAGAAAAAGGTATTACGGTAATTTTAATAACACACTTTATGGAGGAGGCAGAGCTTGCCGACCGTGTGCTTATAATGTCCGACGGTAAAATTATTTCGGACGGCACCCCTAATAAGGTGTTTTCAGAAGTAAAAAAGGTCAGAGAGGCAGGACTTGATGTTCCTCAGACCACAGACCTTCTCGACCGACTTTCTAATGAGGGATTTGAAATTGAAAAATCAATAATCTCAGGTGAAGCTTGTGCTGATGCCGTTATTAATTTAATTGCAAAAACAAGGCGGTAATCGCCTACGGAGGAACCGTAATTGTCATTTTTATCTGTTGAAAATTTAACTCATATATATGGATCGGGCACACCAAGCAGCAAAGCCGCGATTAAAAATGTATCCTTTTCTTTGGAAAGAGGAGAGATTCTTGGCGTTATCGGTCACACGGGTTCGGGTAAATCTACACTGGTTACCCATCTTAACGGACTTATGAAGCCAACTTCTGGGTCGGTGAAAATAGATGGCGAGGATATTTGGAAAAACCCTAAAGAAATCAAGAAAATACGCTCTAAAGTCGGACTTGTTTTTCAGTACCCTGAATATCAGCTTTTTGAAGAGACTGTTTTTGAAGATATAGCTTTCGGCCCTAAAAATTTAGGAGTAGAAGGGGAAGAGCTTAATAAAACTGTTCGTGATGCAGCCAGGCTGATGAAAATATCTGATGAGCTTTTAGACAAATCGCCATTTGATTTGTCAGGCGGTCAAAAAAGACGAGTTGCTATTGCAGGGGTTCTTGCTATGCAGCCCGAAATAGTTGTGTTTGACGAGCCTACCGCAGGTCTTGACCCAATAGGTCGAGAAACGATTTTTAAGGCGATATACGATTATAAGGTCACCCATAATGCAACCGTTATCGTAGTTTCCCACTCTATGGAGGATATAGCCGCCGTTACCGATAAGGTTCTTGTAATGAATAAGGGTGAGGTAGCTCTTTTTGATGATACCAGAACGGTTTTTTCAAAAGCCGAAAAGCTTAAAGATTTGGGTCTTGGCATTCCGCTTATTACAGAGGTGTTTTCTAATCTTAAAAAGAAATATCCCGATCTGATTGCTAATCCTCTTACTGTTGAAGAGGGAGTGGCCGCAATAAAAGAATATATAGGCAGAGGGGGAAGTATCGATGCTTAGAGATATCACCTTCGGTCAGTATTTTGTTGCAGACTCTTTTGTACACAGACTGGATCCTCGTGCAAAAATTTTATTGCTTATATATCTTATAGTGCTTATATTTATGGCAGGCAATGTAGTCAGTCTTTTGACTGTAACAATGCTTACCGTATTTACTATGGCATTTTCGGGTATTCCCGTCAGAATGTACTTTAAAAACATTAAGATTATAATTCCAATAATTATTTTCACTGCAATTTTGAATATTTTTTATGCTAATACAGGTGTTTTGCTTTTGCAGTTTTGGAAAATAAAAATATATTCAGGCGGTTTGCTCAGGGCAGGATATATGGCTGTGCGCGTGCTTTTACTGATTTTAGCAAGCTCGGTCCTTACCTATACAACAACGCCCAATGATTTAACAGATGCTATAGAACGTCTGTTAAAGCCTTTAAAATATATCGGTCTGGGTAGTGCCGTTCACACTATGTCTATGATGATGACGATTGCCCTGAGATTTATTCCCACTCTTATTGAAGAAACCGACAAGATCATGAATGCACAAAAGGCAAGAGGTGCTGATTTGGAAAGCGGCGGCATAGTTAAAAAGGTCAAGGCATTACTTCCTATTCTTATCCCGCTTCTGATATCTGCAGTACGCCGTGCTTATGAGCTTGCAGAGGCGATGGAGTGTAGGTGTTATAACGGCGGCAAGGGTAGAAAACGTATGAAACAGCTTCATATGTCTGCAAAGGATTATTTTGCGTTTCTTGTAGCGACACTTTGTCTTGCCTTGGTAGTTTTGTCGAATATATTTTTAAATATCGGTGTAATATGAGAGTTTTACTTAGAATATCTTATCTTGGAACCAATTATCACGGATGGCAGGTGCAACCTAACGGAATTACGGTTCAGCAGGTCTTGCAAAACGCTCTGGAATCGGTTTACAAGGTGCGACCTGCTCTCACAGGCTGCAGTAGAACCGATGCGGGAGTACATGCAAAAGAATTTTACTGTCACTATGATACCGAAATGCATATACCTGAAAAGGGTGTTATAGCAGCACTAAATTCTGTTTTACCCTGCGACATAGCGGTAACAGGATGCGAATATGTTAAAGATGATTTTCATGCTCGGTACTGTGCAAAAGGGAAAAACTATATATATAAAATATATAATTCTCAAGTTCCAAATCCCTTTATGGCAGACCGCAGTTGGATGATATCCCGTGATATAAATATAGACATTATCAATGAGTTTGCCAAAGGTTTGATAGGTAAAAACGATTTTATAGCTTTTTCCTCGTCGGGAAGAACAGTTGAAGACACTGTTCGCACAGTAACCGAGTGCAGGGCATCTCGCGAAGATGATGTTATAAATATATCGGTTTCGGCTGATGGTTTTCTCTATAATATGGTGCGAATAATAGTTGGAACATTAGTTGATGTTTCAGACGGAAAAATTGATGCAAACTCTGCTTCAGAAATTATAAAATCTAAAGACAGAGGTAATGCAGGCTTTACCGCACCTGCCCGCGGGCTATATTTAAACAAAGTATTTTATTAAGTGAAGGATTTGTATGGCTGATTACAAAAAGAAACGTAAAAGGTTAGCAAAAGTAAAAACACGTAAAAGTGCTAATAATACGCACTATGAGGCTATTCGTTTTGATGATGAAAAGCCTGCAAAAAGAAATAATGTAAGAAGAAAGCGAAGTGCCACCCCATTTTTTTCGGTAGCCGCACTATGTGTTTTAGTCGCTCTTGCATATTTAATTATTACTGTTTTGCATCCTGTTGGTGTGTTTGAATTTTTCAAAAGTTCACACGCAGCTATGGGCTCGGGCGATGGATATGATATAGATATTGAAGGCGGAAAACCGTCGTATACTTTAAGTGATGACGGTAGATATTATGTCGTTACAGCAAGCTCTGTCAATTGCTATAATATAAACGGGAAAACCATTTTCGAGCGAGCTCATTCGTTTACACATCCAGTTGTAAAACATTCTGATACCCGTTATTTGCTTTATGGACAGGGTGAAAAAGAGCTGTCAGTAAACACTTTTTCCGATAATCTCTATAATCACAATTTTTCAAACCCAATAATTTGTGCCGCATTATCAGACTCAGGTGGATTTGCAGTTGCTACAAAGTCGGACGGATATGATTCGTCTGTAGTGGTATATGATAAGAATAATAAAAAACAGTTCGAGTGGTTTTCTTCGGATGAAACGGTTAATTCGCTTGCCCTGTCGCCTAATGGCAGAACATTGGCAGTTTCAACCTTAAAGGTTGAAAACGGCAAATTTTTGACTGCAGTTCATATTCTTAAATTTGACTCTGCAGATGCAATTATGAAACGGACATATACTGATGATGCCGTATACCAACTGACGGCAGTTTCAAATAATACCTTTTGTGCAGTATTTTCCGATAACGTCGAGTTTTTGAATTACAGTAAGGATACTGTTACTTCCCATAAATCCGATTACACGGTCAGTATGGTCAAGGTTTTGGGCGGCAGAGTAGTAGCACTGCGTACGGTTGCAGCTAATCAGGACCAAAGTGTGTTAGAGATTTATAGGTTAAATGGAGAACAGGTGTCTTCATTTAATGTTAATAACTACATCACAGATTTTTCATACAAATCAGGTAAACTGTATCTGCTTGGCTTATCTGAAATATATAAATATAGTGTAAAGGGCAACCTATTGGCTTCAGCCGAAGCAAGCTATGACGCACTGTTTATTGAGGCGGTGTCTGATAATAGCGTGGCATGCATCAGAAACTCTACCATTGATAAATGTAATTTAACAAAAACGGAGGAGTAAGAAGTGGGATATATTTTAGATGCTATAATTGTTGCAATAGTTGTTTTATGTGCTATTTTAGCTGCAAGAAAAGGCTTTGTGCGTGCTCTTATTGAGTTTTTGGGATACGTTCTTGCCCTTGTAATAGCTGTGGGTGCTGCAGGAGTTATTGCGGATTATACATATGAAAATGCAATCAGACCTGTCGTTGTTGAGGCAATAGATTC
>JAZUNC010000100.1:0-4362 GCA_045603945.1 Acutalibacteraceae bacterium
CATATTTTTGGCCACACGTTCACCGAAAGCCTGAAGCATTTTATTGCTTGCCGTAAGCTCAGGCAAATACCTTCTGCGTCGGAACATTGTGCTGACATAACCGTCATCCCTCGCCTTTTCTACAACTTTTTCAAGATAATCTCTTACTGCACTGTAATGATGAAGATAGCCCTTGATATAATTATCCGCCTCTTTACGTGTTACACCGATATCTTTAGCAAGAGAGAAGGCACCGATACCGTAAACAATTCCGAAGTTTACAGCCTTTGCACGGCTTCTCATAATCGGTGTCACCATATCGACAGGCATATTAAAGACCTGAGCCGCTGTAGCGGTGTGAATGTCCTCACCCGAAATAAAGGCATCACACATAACCTTATCATCTGCCATATGGGCAAGTACCCTGAGTTCAATCTGTGAATAATCGGCATCGACAAGAGCTTTGCCCTCTTCTGCTATAAAGAACTTTCTGAATATCTTACCCTCGTCGGTGCGGACGGGAATATTCTGCAGATTTGGCTCTAAAGAGCTTATTCGTCCTGTTCGGGTTTCGGTCTGGTTAAAGGTAGAATGAATTCTTCCGTCCTCAGCTACCGTTCCAAGTAAAGAATCGCAGTATGTGGATTTAAGCTTTGCAAGTCCGCGGTACTGTAAGATAAGTCCCACCGCAGGATGATGGTCGCGAAGCTCTTCCAACACCTCAGCGTTGGTGGAATATCCGCTTTTGGTCTTTTTCTTTACGGGAAGTCCCAAATGCTCGAAAAGTGCAACTCCTAACTGTTTAGGAGAGTTAAGGTTAAATTCATATCCCACAAGCTCGTAAATCTCTTTTTCAAGCTCGGCTATCCGTTTTCCAAGCTCGGTGCCATGCTCCTTTAAAGCATCGCTGTCAATAAGCACGCCTGAAAGCTCCATATCACCAAGCACAGCCGCAAGGGGAAGCTCAATATCATACATCAGCTTATCCTGTCCTGTTTCTTCAAGCTCCTTTTGAAGAAGTGCTGCAACAGACGAGTTTAATGCGGCAAGAAGCACAGCATTGTTTTCGGTTTCAATCTGAGGGGTAGCCCCATATTCTGCGGCAAGCCTTTTAAGGTCGTAAGAGCTGGAGGAGGGGTTACAAAGATAACCTGCAAGCATTACGTCAAAAATTACATTTTCGGGGACGATGTTATGACCAATAGCAAGCTTGTAAAGATTTTTATAATCGTAAACGCATTTTTGAATATTGTTATCGCCTAAAAGCTTAAGGCCGTCTTCTACTGAAATTTCGGCACAGGTGTCATTGGCAGACACACCAAAACTTTCTTCACAAAGAACCATATCAATTCGTTTATGGTTGGCAGAAAGGAATTCATCGGCTGACACTTCTGATAGCTGTTTGCAGATGCTTTCGTCGGGTTTTCTGGCAGAAGAGGGAGAAATACCCATTTTTTCCATAAGCTTAAAGAATTCAAGCTCGGTCATAAGGGTGGCTACCGCAACTTCGTCCATAGCTTTTGTATTGTAGTTTTCAAGCTTTGTGTCAATTGGTGCGGTGCGACAGATAGTACCCAGCCAGCGTGAGAAAAATGCCGATTCCTTTCCTGCTTCAAGCTTTGCCCTTACAGCAGGCTTAATGTCTATTTCGTCGAGATGCTCGTAAATATAGTCAATAGTTCCAAAACGGGTTATAAGGTCGGTAGCGGTCTTTTCTCCAACACCTGCAACACCGGGGATGTTGTCGGAGGAGTCACCCATAAGGGCTTTAAGGTCTATCATTTGATTAGGGGTAAGACCGTATTTCAAAAACAAAGCCTCTTTATCGTAGCTGATTATGTCGGGGGAGCCTGCCTTTGTGGTTGAAAGCACCACCCTGACGTTGTCGCTGATAAGCTGTAAGGAGTCGCGGTCGCCTGTGGCGATGACACATTCATTACCTGAGCTTTCGCAAATATCTGCAAGGGTGCCTAAAATATCGTCAGCTTCAAAGCCCTCGCACTCAATAACGGTGTATCCCATAGCTGTAAGCCATTTTTTTAAAGGGGCAAATTGCTCTAAAAGCTCGGTTGGGGTTGCGTGACGGCCTGCCTTATATTCGGCATACTTTTCGTGGCGGAAGGTTGGCTTTTTTACATCAAAGGCAACGGCGATTCCGTCAGGCTGTTCGGTCTCCCTCAGTCGGTTTAAAATATTAATAAATCCGTAAACGGCATTAGTATATCTTCCGTCCTTTGTAGTCAGCAGTTTTATACCGTAAAAGGCACGGTTTATTATACTGTTTCCGTCAATGGCAAGTAGTTTCATAAACAAATATAACCCCATAATAATTTATATTTATATTATTATAACAAATAAAGAGCAGATTGTCATCATATTTTTAAGGTTTGACAAGAAAATTTTTTTAATATATAATAGTCGCGTTATGAAGATAGGAAATACTGAAGTTTCAGGATATGCTGCTCTCGCGCCAATGGCAGGTGTTGCCGATAGGGCTATGAGAGAAATATGTGAAAAGTTCGGTGCAGCTTATGCTGTAGGCGAGCTGACTTCTGCTAAAGCTATAACCTTAGGTGACAAAAAATCTCCCGCTTTTTTGGAAAGAGGAAATTTAGAGATCTTCGGCAATCAGCTATTCGGTGGCGAGCCCGATATTATGGCGGAAGCCGCAAAGGTAGCAGAAAGCTACAACCCTGATTTTATAGACATAAATATGGGTTGCCCTGCTCCAAAGGTGGCAAATAACGGGGGAGGAAGCTCACTTCTAAAGGACCCGAAGTTAGCAGGACAAATCGTAAAAGCTGTTGTAGAATCGGTAAAAACTCCCGTCACCGTAAAAATTCGTGCGGGGTGGGATAAGGACAATATAAATGCCACAGAAATAGCCAGAATTTGCGAGGCGAGCGGTGCGGCGGCTATTACTGTTCACGGCAGAACACGGATGCAGATGTATGCTCCTCCCGTAGACCTTGATGTGATAAAGGCGGTAAAAAAAGCGGTCAAAATTCCCGTTATAGGTAACGGAGATGTTACCGACGGACCCTCTGCGAAGCGGATGTACGAGCACACAGGCTGTGATTTCATTATGGTAGGCAGAGCCGCCAACGGCACACCATGGGTGTTTGAAAGAATAAATTCATATCTTAAAAACGGAATAATACTTCCCGATCCACCTCTTGAGAAGCGTCTTAAAATAATGCTTTCTCAGTTAGAACTGATGAAGAAATACAAGTCTGAAAAAACCGTTATTTTAGAATCCAGAAAGCACGCTGCTTGGTATATGAAGGGTGTCAGAAATGCCGCTCACTTACGCCGAATGTGTGGCGAAATTAAGGATTTTCGCGATATTGAAATAATCTGTGAAAAAGCCCTTGCCGAAGGCGAGGATATGTGATAAAATATTTAGGTTAATGAAGCAAAAGGAGAATTTGTATGTCAGGACATTCTAAATGGAATAATATTAAACGCAAAAAAGAAAAGACCGATGCCGCAAAGGCAAAAATCTTTACTAAAATCGGTCGTGAAATATCCGTAATAGTAAAGGCAGGAGGACCTAATCCTCAGGAAAACAGCAAGCTTAAGGATGCTATTGCAAAGGCAAAAGCGGCAAATGTTCCTAACGAAAATATTGAGCGTATAATTAAAAAAGCGGCGGGCGACACCTCTGCAAATAATTATGAAGAGCTTATTTATGAGGGCTACGGTCCTTGCGGTATTGCCGTAGTGGTTGAAACCCTTACCGATAACAGGAATCGTACCGCAGGCGAAATGCGTCACTATTTCGATAAATGCGGCGGAAATCTCGGTCAGTCGGGCTCGGTTATGTTTATGTTCGACCGTAAGGGTCAAATAGTCATCGAAGCCGAGGGTAAAGATGAGGATACCGTTATGGAGGACGCTTTAGAGGCAGGAGCAGAAGACTTTAATTTCGACGGAGATGTTTTCGAGATTTCTACCGAGCCTAACGATCTGGGTGCAGTACGTGATGCTCTTGAAGCAAAGGGATACACCTTTGAATCCGCAGAGGTTGCCTATATTCCTCAGACCATGTCGGCTATCGACGACCCCGATGCAATAAAGCAGATGGAAAAGCTTATCGATATGCTTGAAGAAAACGACGATGTTCAGGAAATCTGGCACAACTGGGATATGCCTGAAGAAGAATAAGAAAAAACCGAAGGTTTTCCTTCGGTTTTTTGCTATTTGAACAGCTTTTTACAAAAGCTTTCACAATATGTGTTAAGGGCATTAAAATCCATTGCCGAAATATAATACTCTTCTAACCTATCGTGAACTTTTTTTGCGGCTTTTATTTTTCCGGAGGCTAGAATAATAAGCTCGTTTATCAGTTGGGTTTCTTTTTCAAAACCTTGTGCTGTTTCG
>JAZUNC010000101.1:0-8320 GCA_045603945.1 Acutalibacteraceae bacterium
CCTTGGGATTACTAGCACACTAATAATACTTGGCTATTTGATCTCAAACTCAATAATAATTTATCGAATTATTGATCAGTTGTTTTGATAAGAGAAGGGTAGCTTTCTATAAGATGAATTATAACATTTATTTTACCGAAAAGTAAACAAAAACTAAGTTTATATGGAGGTGATGGTATGAAAAGTGACAAAATAATATTGAAACCCAAGCTACCAAAAGGCGAGGATGGGTATAAAACATTTTCCATCCGCATTAAGGAGGACACAGTGCAATCGTTAGACGAGCTTGCAGTAAAAACGGGTCGTAGCCGTAACGAGCTTATCAGCATTTTTTTGGATTACGCAATCGGACATTGCGAAATTTCCGAGTAATCATATAGGTAATAAAAATAAGCTATAAATAATCAAAGTTATCTAGCTGATTTGAAAGCAAAAATCAGAGCCTCCCTTTAAGGAAGCCTTTAATTTGATGGATAAGATATAAAAATGCGATAGAAGTTTTCTACTTCTATCGCATTTAATCTTATTGATTGTTCAGGTTGTGTTTTTTACAGCCTTATTTTATATTTTTTGTTTATTAAAGATTAAATTTTACAAAATTAATCTTCTTGTGACTGTTTTAAAGCCTTAGTTCTTATCTCTTCCTCACAGCGTGCCTTAAACTGCTCAAGGGGCATAGAGCCTATGTCGCCCTTTTCACCCCTGCCACGAACCGAAACGGTGCCGCTTTCAACCTCGCTGTCGCCAACGGTGAGCATATAAGGCAGTCTTTGAAGTCGGGCTTCTCTTATCTTGTAGCCAATCTTCTCGTTTCTGGTATCAACCTCAACACGCATACCCATTTCTTCAAGAGCCGCCTTTACCTCATATGCATAGTCGTGGTGACGGTCGGCAATGGGGAGAATTCTCACCTGTTCGGGAGCAAGCCAGAGGTGGAATGCACCTGCATATTTCTCTATGAGCAGAGCAAGAGTTCTCTCATAGCAGCCGATAGAGGTTCTGTGGATGATATAGGGATTCTTCTTTGTGCCGTCAGAGTCGGTGTATTCCATTCCGAATTTTTCTGCAAGCATCTGGTCGATCTGAATGGTAATAAGGGTATCTTCCTTACCGTGAACATTCTTTATCTGAATGTCAAGCTTGGGTCCGTAAAAGGCGGCTTCACCAACTCCTACCCTGTAGGGTATTTCGAGATGGTCAAGAATTTTGTACATAACACCCTGAGCTTCATCCCATTGCTCGGTAGTGCCGATGTATTTTTCTCTGTTTTCGGGGTCCCACTGACTAAAGCGGTAGGAAACATCCTCGTAAAGACCTAAGGTTTTGAGCATATAAACGCAAAGCTCAAGGCATTTCTTAAATTCACTTTCAAGCTGTTCGGGGGTGCACATAAGATGACCCTCTGAGATGGTGAACTGACGAACTCTTATCAGTCCGTGCATTTCGCCGCTGTCCTCATTGCGGAAGAGGGTAGAGGTTTCATTATAGCGGAGGGGTAGGTCGCGGTAGGAACGGGGCTTGTTAAGATAAGCCTGATATTGGAAAGGGCAGGTCATAGGACGGAGTGCAAAGCATTCCTTGCTTTCATCCTCGGCATCGCCCATTACAAACATACCGTCGCGGTAGTGGTCCCAGTGACCCGAAATCTTATAAAGGTCGCTTTTTGCCATAAGGGGGGTCTTTGTAAGCTGCCAACCACGCTTTTGCTCCTCGTCCTCAACAAAACGCTGCAGAAGTTGAACAACCCTTGCACCCTTTGGAAGCATAATGGGCAGACCTTGTCCTATAAGCTCGCTGGTTGTGAAAAGCCCAAGCTCTCTGCCGAGCTTGTTGTGATCACGCTTTTTAGCCTCTTCAATTCGGGCTAAATGTTCTTCGAGTTCTGTAGCCTTTGGGAAAGCAGTTCCGTAAATTCGCTGAAGCATCTTTCTGTTAGAGTCGCCTCTCCAGTATGCACCTGTCGCACTGGTAAGCTTGAATGCCTTGACAAGACCTGTACTCATAAGATGTGCACCTGCACAAAGGTCGGTGAATTCACCCTGCTTATAGAAGCTTATAACAGAGCCTTCGGGAAGGTCTTTTATAAGCTCTACCTTATATTCCTCGCCCTTTTCCTCGAAGAATTTAACAGCCTCATCGAAGGGGAGAGTAAAACGCTCGATAGCAAGGTTTTCTTTAACAATCTTTTTCATTTCTGCCTCGATTTTTTCGAGGTGTTCGGGAGTAAACATAACAGGGGAGTCGATGTCGTAATAGAAGCCGTCATCAACTGCAGGTCCAATGGCAAGCTTAGCTTCAGGATAAAGACGCTTTACCGCCTGAGCTAAAATATGTGAAGCGGTGTGGCGATAGGTCCACTTGCCGTAATCGTCGTCAAAGGTTAATAGCTCAACCTCGTCGCCGTCTTTAAGCTCACACCGAAGGTCGGCATTTTCACCGTTGACCCTTGCAGCACAAACATTTTTGAAAAATCCGCCGCCAAAGGATTTAGCAATGTCGTAAGGATTCATACCGTTTTCAAATTCTCTTACATCTCCGCGTAAAGAAATTTTCATAAAATTACCTCCTAAAAAACAAAAGACCTCGTCCCTTAAACAGGACGAAGTCGTAAAAACACTAACTCCGCGGTTCCACCCGCATTGCACAAAATGTGCCGCTTTAAGCCTTTTTAACGGTAGGTGACCGTTCTGCCTTGTTTCGGCAGACACTCAGGGGTGGTGTTCGAACCTTGCAATTCATATTCGGGCTTTCAGCCGCCGACCCGAACTCTCTTTAAGAAAACGCATGGACTACTGTCCCCGTCAACGCTTTATACATACATATAATATTACTAAAATTCAAAATTGTCAAGTTATTTTCATTCCAGTATTAATTTATTGTCCTTGAATAAATCTGAAATTTATGCTAATATAATTTTCGGTGATAGAATGTTTAATAAGTTCAAAAAAAGCTTTGCATCTTCGGGATTTGATATGATGATAGTCGGGCTTGGAAATCCTGGAATTGAATATGAAAAGACCCGCCATAACATCGGTTTTTCCGCAATGGATGCTATCTGTGAAAAATTCGATTGCAAATGCCAAAAAATGAAATTCAACTCTTATATGGGGGATGCTATCATAGGAAACAAGCGTGTGCTTCTAATAAAGCCCCTCACTTATATGAATAATTCGGGACGGGCTGTAGGAGAAGCGGCTCGCTTCTATAAAATCGATCCTGAGAATATTCTTGTTATGTATGATGATATTTCTTTAGAACCTGGCGTTATTAGAATACGCCGAAAGGGAAGTGCGGGAGGACATAACGGAATTAAGGATATAATAGAGGTGCTTGGCAGTGACGAGTTTCCGAGAATTAAAATCGGCGTTGGTGCAAAGCCTCATCCTGATTACGACCTTAAGGACTGGGTGCTGGGTAAATTTAAGGACGAGGATAAGGATAAGGTGAAGTCCGCCCTCGATAACACCGTAAAAGCCGTAAACGAGCTTCTCTCCCGCGGAATAGATTCTGCAATGAACAAATACTCAAAGTAGGGGCGGCCATCGGCCACCCACAACGGAGGACAGCAAATGGAGTTTTTAAACTCGGTCATCAGCCGCACCAAGGGTTACAACTCGATTTTAAATGCGGTGATGGCAAATCGTTTGCCTATAGAGGCAAACGGACTTTCGGGAGTTCATAAGGCACTTATCCTTTCGGCTCTTTCAAAACAGACCGAGCGGAAGATAATACTTATAACCCCCGATGAAGCAGAGGCTACACGGTTGTCGGATGACCTTGAGGTGATGGGAATTAAAACCCTGCTTTTTCCCTCCCGTGATCTGCTTTTAGGCAACATTACAGCCGTATCAAAGGAATACGAGCATAAACGTATAGACACCCTATCCAAGCTTTTGGATGGGGCTTTTGACCTGCTCTGCTTATCGGCAGAAGCGGCCACACAGTACACCCTGCAAAAGGATGTGCTAAAAGCAAGCACCCTGTCTTTAAGGGTGGGGGATACAGTAGAGCTAAGCGAGCTTACCGCTGCTCTTATATCTGCAGGATATACAAGATGCGAGCTGGTAGAAGGCACGGGACAGTTTGCACTGCGTGGTGGAATTCTTGATGTTTTTGCCGCAAACGAGCAGCATCCGTTCAGAATAGAATTCTGGGGCGACGAGATAGATTCTATAGCTTCCTTTGATGTTTTTACACAGCGTAGAAACGACAGCGTAGAGGAAATTAAAATTGTTTCGGCAGGAGAGGTTGTTTGCGACCATGCAGTCCTTGCATCAAAGCTTGAAGAATATCTGAATACCGCTAAAAAACTAAGCGATAAGCAAAAGGCGGTTTTGCGTAGTGACATCGATGCACTCCGTAGCGGAGTGTCCTTCTCAAAGGATAGATATATACCCTTTATTTTAGAGAACAGTACAATTTTTGACTATGTAGAAAATCCACTGATTGTCACTTCTGAAACGGTAGCGGTACGCGACAGGCTTAAAAATATATCCTTTCAGCGTGACGAGGATGTTAAATCCTATCTTGAAGAGGGCTTTTTGTCCTCAAAAACGGCTAAGCTCTATCTTGATGAAAGCGAGCTGATGTCCTATATTTCGGGTGGAATACTGCTTGATAATTTTATACCTTCTTCGATTCCCTTCGACCTTAAAGAGCTTATAACCTTTGATTTCAAACGCAATTCCCCTTGGAGCGGAGATATAAAGGTACTAAAAGAGGACATACATTATACCCTGTCTACAGGTGGGCTTGCAGTTGTTGCCGCAGGCAGTGAAAAGGCGGCACAGATTTTAGATACCGACCTTAATTCCGCGGGCTTCAGCACAATGCTTTTAAAGAAAGTAAAGGGCCTGCCTTCAAGAGGTGCAGTGGTTACGGTTGGCGGACTTTCTTCTGGCTTTGAGATACCCGAGCTTAAATTTCTTTTTATAACCCACCGTCATATAACTTCGGATGTGAAGCCCTCAAAAATAAGACGAAATAAAAACGGATACAACTCCCTTGAGGAGCTTAAAATGGGCGACTATGTTGTTCACGCCTCCCACGGTATAGGTGTTTTTGACGGAATAAATCGTATAACAACAGGCGGAGTGACTAAGGACTATATAAAAATAAAGTATGCCAAGGGTGATGTGCTTTATGTTCCTGTTACTCAGCTTGACCTTGTTTCAAAATATATCGGAGGAGCAGAAGAGGGAACTTTAAAGCTTAATAGATTAGGCGGTCAAGAGTGGCAGAAGACCCGCCGTCGTGTCCGTGCCGCCGTAAAGGATATGGCAAAACAGCTTACTGCTCTTTATGCAAAGCGTATGGCTATAAAGGGTCATGCTTTTAGCGAGGATACCGACCTACAAAGCGATTTTGAACGCAGATTTGAGTATGATGAAACCGATGATCAGCTTCGCTGTATAAATGAAATTAAAAACGATATGGAAAGAGCCGCTCCTATGGATAGGCTTCTTTGCGGAGATGTAGGCTTTGGTAAGACCGAGGTTGCACTTCGTGCCGCCTTTAAGTGTATAAGTGAGGGCAAGCAGTGTGCGGTTTTGGTGCCCACAACCATACTTGCGTGGCAGCACTATAACACTATACTAAAGCGTATGGGCGAGCTTCCTGTGGAAATTCGTATGCTTTCCCGATTTGTATCCCCAAAAGCCCAGCAAAAGACCCTTTCAGAGCTTAAACGGGGAAATGTGGACCTTGTTGTAGGAACACATCGGCTTATTTCTAAGGATGTTCAGTTTAAAGATTTAGGACTTGTTATAATTGATGAGGAACAGCGGTTCGGCGTTGCTCAAAAGGAAAGGCTTAAGGAGAATTATCCTGCTGTAGATGTCCTTACTCTTTCTGCCACCCCAATTCCGCGAACCCTTAATATGGCGATGTCGGGACTTCGCGATCTTTCCTCCATTGATGAAGCCCCCAGCGACCGCCACCCCGTTCAGACCTATGTGTTAGAGCAGAATAACGGTGTTATACTTGAGGCTATCCGCAAGGAGCTTCGCCGCGGCGGTCAGGTATACTATCTGCACAACCGTGTAGAAACCATTGAACGTGTGGCTTTTAGACTTAAAGAAGCTCTGCCCGAATGTAACATTGCTGTGGCTCACGGTAAAATGGGTGAGGAAGAGCTTTCGGATGTGTGGAAAAAACTCATCGAACAGGAAATAGATATTTTAGTATGCACTACGATAATTGAAACCGGTGTGGATGTTCCAAATGCAAACACTCTTATTATCGAGGATGCCGACCGTTTCGGTCTTTCACAGCTTCATCAGCTTCGCGGTAGAGTAGGACGCTCTCCTCGCCGTGCCTATGCTTACTTTTGCTATCGACAGGGCAAGGGGCTTAGCGAAATAGCCACAAAGAGGCTTGATGCTATCCGCGAGTATACCGAGTTTGGTTCAGGCTTCAAGATAGCTATGCGTGACCTTGAAATTCGCGGTGCAGGAAGCATTTTGGGCGGGGAACAGCACGGCAATATGGAAGCGGTAGGCTATGATATGTACCTTAAACTTTTAAGCGATGCTATGAAAGAGGAAAAGGGCGAACAGACCGAGCCGGAGGCAGAATGTCTTGTAGACCTTAATATTTCTGCCCATATTCCCGAAAGCTATATTGAAAGTTTACCTGCAAGATTGGGTATATACCGACGAATAGCTGAGATTAAAACAGCCGAGGATGTCAGCGACGTCGTCGACGAGCTCTGCGACCGTTTCGGCGAGCCGCCAAAAGCCGTTATGGGGCTTATAGATATAGCCCTTTTCAGAAGTAAAGCGGCACAAAACGGCATTTATGAAATCACACAGCAGGCAAATACTTTAAATATAAAGGTAAGCCGAATTGACGAGAAACAGGTGAGCAAGTTATGTGACGGACTTCACGGCAGGGTCACTTTACATCCTGTGGAAAATCCTTACTATGCGGTTAACCTTAAAGCAGGTCAGTCGGTTTCAGCCGCGCTTAAGGAAATTGCGGAACTTCTGTAGTCCATAAAGTCTTTGTTTATAATTTAACAGTAGACTTTTCTGAAAAAACAATGTATAATATATTAGATATTTAAAATCTCGGAGGTCAAACAATGAAAATTTTAAAGAAAGCTGTCGCACTTTTGTTGGCAGTCGTCTTTGTCCTTTCTCTTACTGCTTGCCATAAGAAGGATGAGGTTGCAGTATGGTCGGGCGATTATGAGCTTACCTCTGCTATGTATTCTTATTTTCTTGTAATGGCAGATAGTGAAGCGAAGTCTTTCATAAACAGTAGTGAAGACTACGATACTCAGGCTAAAAACTTCAACTATTATAAACAGGAAATAGACGGCAAATCTTATGAAACCTATGTTAAAGATCTTGCTATGGAAAACTGCTTGCGTTATATTGTGCTTGAAAAGCTTTGCAAGGAAGCAGACCTAAAGCTTGATGACGAAACCAAAGCAGGTTGGAAGTCTACCGCTCAGTATTATTGGAATTATTCCTACGGTCCCGTTTTCCTTGAAAACGGAGTGGCATATTCTACCTATGAGAAGATAATGCTTAACGATGCTCTTTACAGCCTTTATTTCGAGCATCTTTATGACGAGGGCGGAGAAAAAGCGGTTGCCGCAGACAGCATCAAAGCCGCACTTGATGAAAACTATTCTGCAGTTTATATGATTACTCACGACTATTCCGAAGAGGAAAAGCCTGATGTTGATGATATAAGCAAGAAGCTCGAAAAGTATGTTACCGAGCTTAAGGACGGTAAGGAATTTACCGATGTTTTAGCCACCTACAACAAGGATAACGGCATAAAGGAAGAGACTGATAATAACGCTTCCTCTTCAAGCAGCAGTTCTTCTAAGGAAGACTCTTCGGCAGATACATCTTCTACCGATGCCTCTAAGGATGCTTCCTCCAACACAACATCTTCTGACGAGAAAAAGGAAGAAGAAAAGAAGCCTGCCGATAAGAACATTACCGTTCTTACCGATTATGAAGATACCTATTCCAGCGATGCTACCCTTTTCACAAAATATGATGAGGTAGAAAAGCTTAAAAAGGATGAGGTTGCCCTTATTCATGACGAGGATGCAAAAAGCTACTATATAGTAGTTAAAAAGGATATAAACGCAGACCCCTATTATCTTGAAACCCTTACCGATGAGATACTTTATCTTCTCAAATCCGATGAGTTCGATAAGATGATTAAGGATACCGCTGCTTCTCTTGACTACGAGGTAAGCAATTACGCTATTAATCAATTCAAGGTCAAAAAGATTTTTGACGGCAGCGAAGAAGCTTAAAAACAATAAACAACAAAAAATCTCCGAAGCCAATAG
>JAZUNC010000102.1:0-5373 GCA_045603945.1 Acutalibacteraceae bacterium
GAATATTACCGTGCTCGGTTGTCTTCTCTACCGATCTTCACTCGATGGGTCAGTATATACAGGACGGAAGCCGACTTATGTTCGAAACCGTAGTTACCATTGGTGAGTGCGGTAACGATATAATCATCGAAAAGGAAGAGGATGACGGCGACGGACTCAACTTCCTTGCAGGAAAGCCTCTTTCTTTTGTAAATCAGAAGGCTTTTGAAGGAACCGTTCTTGCTCATACAGACGGCTCAACTCCCAACCTTGTAATCAATGTAGATAATGCTGATGAAGAAAATCTTGGCAGACTTATTTACTTCTTCGAAAAGGCTTGCGGAATTTCGGGATACATTTTAGGAGTTAATCCTTTCGACCAACCCGGTGTAGAGGCCTACAAGAAAAATATGTTTGCACTTCTTGGAAAACCGGGCTATGAAGATGCAAAGGCAGAGCTTGAGGCTCGCCTTACAAAATAGTAAAACAACCGCATTAAGCGGTGTATATAGAAAAGGAGCGGATAATATGATTAAACTTATTATCGGAAACAAAGGTTCAGGCAAAACGAAGAAACTCATCGACTTGGTAAACACTGCAGCCAAGAACAGTCCGGGAAGCGTTGTATGCGTGGAAAAGGGCGACGCACTTACATTCAGTGTTGCACGTGAAGTTCGACTTATCGATGTAGAAAGTTACGGAATTTCCGGTTATGACGAATATTATGCCATGCTCTGCGGAATAGCTGCAAGCAACCACGACATCACCCATATCTTTGGTGATGCTACCAAAAAGATCGGCGGCGGTCTTGAGGGACTCGATAAATTCCTCGCTCGCGTAGATGCGAATAAAGATATTGAATATATCTTCACCGTTTCCTGCGACGAAGCAGACCTTCCCGAAGCAGTAACCAAAATTGCTGAAAAAATTTAAGCAAATTAGCTACGGAGCAGAGCAATCTGCTCCGTAATTTTGTGGTAAAAAACACTTGACAAAAGCAAAGGCGTTATATATAATGTTCTTTGTGACAATTGAGGTGAGATTATGCTTCTTGATTTGAAGCCTTTATTTGCAGGCAGCAGAGAGTTTCTGTCGGTTGAATTTGAAGTGGATTTGTCTGAATTTGAATTCCTTGGCGTCAAACCGCTTCGTTCTCCCGTGACAATTAGCGGAAAAATTGTCAGCCGAGCAGGTATAGTTGAATCCCAGCTTAATTGCAAGGTCGAATATTCGGGTTTTTGCGACCGTTGCCTTAAGGAAACTGTTGTAAATTACAATCTTCCCATTGTTCGTACTATCGTCACAAATCTTGAAAACGAAGAGAATGACGATATTACGGTAGTGCCCGATATGCAGCTTGACCTTGAAGAATTCTGTTATCCCGACATTGTAATGTCCATGCCCACAAAGGTGCTTTGTAAGGACGATTGCAGGGGACTTTGCCCCGACTGCGGAAAAGATCTTAACACAGGTGATTGTAACTGCACAAAAACCGAGATTGACCCCAGACTTGCCGCTTTAGCAGAACTGCTTAATGATTAAACTCTACCAAACAAAATAATTTAAGGAGGTGCTGAAATGGCAGTACCGAAGAGAAAAACCTCAAAAGCAAGACGTGACAAAAGACGTAATAACCTTTGGAAGCTTACCGCTCCCACCCTCGTTAAGTGTGAACGTTGCGGCGAATATAAGCGTCCTCACAGACTTTGCCCCGCTTGCGGAACCTACAACGGACGCGAAGTTGTAAAAGTAGAAGACTAATTCTTAAAGGTGATAGAGGAGGAGCAATCCTTCTCTATTTTTTTATAGGAGGTGTGGTTTGTGTCGGTAAAAATCGATGGAGTTGAAAAGAAAAGTCCTGCGGCAAAAAAACGAATAAAAGCAGGGGATACATTACTTAGCATAAACGGCAACGAAATAGTGGATGTGCTCGATTACCGTTTCTACCAGAATGAGGAAAAGCTTGCCTTAAACATTCTTCGCAAAAACGGCAAGGAAAAGCTGTATAATATTAAGAAGAAAGAATATGAAGAGCTTGGGCTTACTTTCGACAGCTATCTTATGGACTGTCAGCATTCCTGCAAGAACAAGTGTATATTCTGTTTTATAGACCAGATGCCCAAGGGTATGCGTGAAACCCTTTATTTTAAGGATGACGATTCCCGTCTTTCCTTTCTTTTCGGCAACTATATAACCCTTACAAATCTCACCGAGCATGAGATAGAGCGTATAATAAAGATGCATATCAGCCCTGTCAACATATCGGTGCACACCACTAATCCCGAGCTTCGCTGTAAAATGATGAATAACCGTTTTGCAGGACAGGCACTTGATATTATAAAGAGATTTGATGATGCGGGTATTCGTATGAACTTTCAGCTTGTGCTTGTGCCTGGTTATAATGACGGAGCCGAGCTTGAGCGAACATTACGCGACCTTTCGGCATATAAAAATGTCGAATGTATAGCATCTGTTCCCGTAGGACTTACAAAATTCCGCGAGGGTCTGACCGAAATCGAGCCCTTTAACGAAAAAACTGCTGCAGAGGTTATAGATATTACCGATAAAATCGGCAATGAAAATACAGAGAAGTACGGCAGTCGATTGGTTTATGCCGCAGACGAGTTTTACCTTAAAGCAGGCAGAAGTATTCCTGTGGCCGAGGAGTATGGGGATTTCCCTCAGCTCGATAACGGTGTGGGTATGTGGGCTTTGTTTGAAAAGGAAGCAGATCAGGCACTAAACGACCTTGAAGGTCCTGTGTCGGATAGAAAAATATCCTGTGTGACAGGAGTGGCTGCATATCCTTTGTTAAAGTCTACAGTTGACAAGGCGGCTTTAAAATGGCATAATTTAAAGTGTGAAGTGTTTGCCATTCAAAATGATTTCTTCGGCGAAAAAATTACCGTGGCAGGTCTTGTTACAGGCGGCGATATAATTAGTCAGCTAAAGGGAAAGGATTTAGGGGACGAGCTTCTTGTTCCCTCATGTATGCTTCGTTTTGAACGCGACCTTTTTCTTGACGATGTGTCGGTAGAACAACTCAGTTCAACATTGGGCGTAAAGGTAACGGTATGCGATACCGATGGATATTCCTTTGTAGCCGCCCTTACTAATATTTAAAAGAGAGGTATACTAATGGCGAAGCCTGTAGTTGCCGTTGTAGGACGGCCTAATGTGGGTAAATCGACCCTCTTCAACAAATTAATAGGAAAACGCATGTCAATAGTCGACGATACTCCCGGTGTTACCCGTGATAGAATATATGGGGATGCCGAATGGTGTGGCCATAGAATGATGCTTATCGATACAGGCGGTATCGAGCAGGGCACCGACGATGTCATACTTGCAGGTATGAGAAGTCAGGCAGAATTGGCAATAGATATGGCTAATGCCATAATTTTTGTTGTCGATGTAAAGTGCGGAGTTACCGCATCGGATGCGGATGTTGCTGCTATGCTTCAAAAAAGCGGAAAGCCTGTAATTCTTTGCGTAAATAAGTGTGACAGTCTTGGAGATCTTCCGCTGGAGTTTTATGAGTTTTATAATTTAGGTCTTGGCGACCCTGTTGCGGTTTCTTCTGTACACGGTCACGGGACAGGCGACCTTCTTGATGAGGTAGTAAAATACCTACCAGAGCCCGAAGAGGAGGAGTTTGAAAGCGAAACGATTAATGTTGCCGTTATCGGCAAGCCTAATGCAGGCAAATCCTCTCTCGTTAATGCCGTTACAGGCGAGGAGAGAGCTATCGTTTCTGATATAGCAGGCACCACCCGCGATGCTATTGATACGCTTGTGGAAAACAAGTTCGGAAAATTCAATTTTACCGATACCGCAGGACTTCGCCGTAAAAGCAAGGTGGATGACCGACTTGAAAAATACAGCGTCCTTCGTGCCCGTATGGCGATAGAGCGTAGTGATGTCTGTGTTATTATGATAGACGGTACCGACGGCTTTACCGAGCAGGACTCAAAGGTGGCAGGTCTTGCCCTTGAGGAGGGAAAGGCTTGCATAATAGCGGTAAATAAATGGGATATAGTTGAAAAAGACGGCAGAACGATGGACTCCTACCGTAAAAGCCTTATGAAGGATTTTTCCTTTATGCCCTTTGCACCTATCATCTTCATTTCTGCCAAAACAGGTCAAAGACTTGACCGTCTTTTTGAGCTGATAAAATATGTTCACGCACAGAATACCATGCGTATTTCCACAGGTAAACTTAACGACATTCTTGCCGAGGCTACCGCCCGTGTTCAGCCCCCCACAGATAAGGGAAGAAGACTTAAAATATTCTATATGACACAGGCGTCTACTAAACCGCCTACATTTGTTTGCTTCTGCAACCGTGCTGATCTTTTCCATTTTTCATATCAGCGTTATCTTGAAAACCAAATACGTTCCACCTTCGGTCTGGAAGGAACACCCATACGATTTGTCATTAGAGAAAGAGGAGATAAATAGTTGAGTGCATTAAATATTCTTATAGCTATAGGGGTTATTGTTTTAGCCTATCTTATAGGATCGATTAATTTTGCGGTTATTTTTTCAAAACTATTCACGGGTAAGGATGTGCGAAACGAGGGAAGCGGAAATGCAGGCACCACAAACATCCTTCGTACAGTAGGAAAAATACCTGCGGCACTGACCTTTGTTTTTGACGCGTTAAAGGGTTTTGTCGCTTGTTTTGCGGGCAAAGCCGTATTTGCCTATCTTTTCGAAACCTCTAATGCTCTTGAAATTTTCAGTCCGATATACGGTGCATATGTTTGCTGTATAGCCGTAATGCTTGGACATATTTACCCTGTATTCTTTGGATTTAAGGGTGGTAAGGCGGTGGCCTGCAGTGTCGGTACATTCGCTGTATGCTGCCCCATTGCAATAATTTTGGGGCTTACAGGCTTTGCTATTTGCCTTATTATCAGTAAAATAGTTTCCTTAAGCTCTCTTTTGGCAACGGTAATCGTTATAGGTGTTGCTGTTACATATGAAATCGTTAATGCGAGTGCAGCATATAATGTCATTCCTGTTATAGTTATGGCACTTATTGCAGGATTCATAGTGTTTATAAAGCACAAGGATAATATAATTCGTTTAGCTAACGGTACCGAGAAAAAAATCTCGGCAAAAAAGGAGTAATTATGGCAAAGGTAACAGTTTTAGGTGCAGGCGGCTGGGGCTTAGCTCTTGCTATGGTTCTTCATTCTAACGGTCATAATGTTACTGTTTGGTCTCCTTTTGAGCAGGAGGTTAAGGAGCTTACCGTGACCCGTATGAACGAAAAGCTTTTAAAGGATATCAGAGTACCTGATGAAATCAGTATTACCAACGATATTTTCGCGGCAGAGGATTCGGAGATAACGGTTATTGCAACCCCGTCTTTTGCCGTCAGACAGA
>JAZUNC010000103.1:0-6740 GCA_045603945.1 Acutalibacteraceae bacterium
AGCATAGAATCCTTGCCGCCCGAAATGCAGACGGCTATTCTGTCTCCCTCTTCAATAAGCTGATACTCGTTTACAGCACCGACAAACGCGTTCCAAATCGTTTTTCTAAACTTTTTAATAATACTTCTTTCAATTTCTTTATATCGTTCCATAATTCACCGAAAATCATCTTTTTTCTATATTATATGGTCTTTATAGATATATTTCAAGTAAAATCATACTTGTAAACTTGCCTTTATGGTGGTAACATATAGATAATAAGTATTTCGAGGTGCAAAATGGTTTCAAAAATACGAAGTATCGGTCTTTACGGCATAGAAGCATATATGGTAGAAACCGAGGCTGACATTTCCCGAGGTCAACAGGCATTCGACATAGTCGGTTTGCCCGATTCTGCTGTCCGCGAATCCCGTGATCGCGTCCGTTCAGCAATAAAGAATTGCGGTTATAAATATCCTCTTGGGCATATCACAGTTAATCTTGCACCTGCCGATGTCCGTAAAGAGGGCTCGGTTTACGACTTGCCTGTGCTTTTGGCGCTTCTTATAGCGAATAAACAGATAGAACCTACCGTAGACCTTAATGATAGCATCTTTATCGGCGAGGTATCTTTAGACGGAAGTCTTCGCAAGGTGAACGGTGTTCTAGCAATGGCGATAAGTGCAAGACAACACGGAATAAGGAATTTCTTTGTGCCATGTGAGAATGCGGCTGAGGGCTCGGTAGTAGACGGAATAAACATATACGGCGTTAAAAATATTGAAGAGGTAATTGCTCATATCACAGGCTTTACACCTCTCACACCGTCGGAGCCCTATGATATAAACCGCATTGATAAGACGAACTATTTTATTGATTTTTCTGAGGTGAAAGGACAGTCAGCGGCTAAAAAGGCACTGGAAATAGCCGCCGCAGGCGGACACAATATACTGCTTATCGGAAGCCCCGGAGCAGGTAAAAGTATGCTTGCAAAAAGACTTCCTACCATTTTGCCCGAAATGACCTTTGAGGAGTCTATTGAAACTACTAAAATATATTCAGTAGCAGGGGAATTAGAACCGGAAAACCCGCTGGTTTCGGTGAGACCCTTTCGATCGCCCCACCACACTGTGTCATCTCGCGGAATTTCAGGCGGCGGCACTATCCCACGTCCTGGAGAAATTTCCCTTGCACATAACGGGGTACTCTTTCTTGACGAGCTTCCCGAGTTCGGCAGAGATGTTATGGAGGCAATGCGTCAACCGTTGGAGGATGGTAAGGTCACTATTTCACGTGTTGCAGGCTCGCTTACATACCCAAGTGTATTTACTTTAGTTGCAGCAATGAACCCTTGTCCTTGCGGCTTCTTCGGACATCCTACCCGTAAATGCACCTGCACTCCACAGGCTGTGCGTAAGTATTTAAACCGCATTTCAGGTCCTATGCTTGACCGATTGGATCTCCATATTGAAGTGCCTCCCGTAGATTATGCTTCTTTAAAGTCTACTAAGGCGGAAGAAAGCAGTGCTTTGGTGCGTGAAAGGGTCAACCGTGCAAGAGAGATACAAAACAAAAGATATGAGGGCACAGGTATCACCTGTAATGCAAGACTTCTTCCCGGAATGCTTAATAAGTTTTGTAAGCTTACAGAGGAAGCCGAAGCAATGCTTAAAGCCTCTTTTGATCGGTTGGGTCTATCTGCCCGTGCATATGACCGCATACTTAAGGTTGCAAGAACTGTGGCAGATCTTGAGGGAAAAGAAGTGATAGATGTAATGCACATAGCACAGGCTATTCAGTTTAGAAGTCTTGACCGTAAATACTGGGAAGGGTAAAGCGGACAACACATCTTTTCAGATTGACAAATATGTGTTTAGTGTAGTATAATTAATTTAATATTAAGTCTTTTAGGAGAGAATTATGGAAGAGATAAAAATTCCATCGGCAGACAGTATCGACCTTATGCAGCTGGTAAGAATGTTGCTTAGAAAATGGTTTGTTATTGTTTGTTCCGGTATACTTGCAGCAATTATCGGTTTTTCTTATGCCAACTTTTTCATCACACCTCTTTATAGGGCGAATGCTACTATGCTTGTAGACCTGCGTAACAGCGTTCATGATGATCTTTCGTCAGAACAGATAAATGTTGCACAGAATTATGTATCTACCTTTGCATACATAATGAAAACAAATACTGTTTTAGAGCCTGTAATTAAAGAGCTTAAACTTAATGAATCGGTTGCATCCCTTGCTTCCAAGCTGCAGATATCCGAGGTAGAGGATACTCTGCTTATAAAAATATCAATTAATTATGCAGACCCTGATAAGGCTCTTGCTATCATAAAGGCTATAGATAAAATAGCACCTGAGGTGATAAATCAGCGTATAACCTCAGGTTACATTATTGAGGTTGAATCTCCAACTGTGTCAGGCGGTCCCGTTACCCCTAACGTTACACGCTATACAGTACTCGGTGGAGTAATGGGTGTAATTATTTCTGCTGTCATTCTGCTTGTTATTATTTTCCTCAACAACAAGGTCAGATCTGTTGCAGAATTACAGAGCACCGTAGATTTGCCCCTGCTTGGTGTTATCCCTTCCTTGCAGAATAGTGAAATAAACGGTAAAGGAGTGTAAGATATGTTGTCAAAAAAGAAGAAAAAGCACTCTCCCGATACATTTGAGTTTCTATCCGATAAAAGTCCTTTTGCATATGCCGAAGCCTTTAAGTCCTTCCGTACCAATGTCGAATTTGTTTCGTCAATGGATAACTGTAAGACTATTATGATGGTTAGCTCCCTTTCAGGAGAGGGAAAAACAACCGCATCCATTAACCTAGCTATAGCATTGGCTCAGGATGGTAAAAAGGTTCTGCTTTGCGACTGTGACCTTCGCCGCCCCAAGGTTCAACGCTATCTTCGAATTAAGCACACTTCTCAGTACGGTGTCAGCACCGTTCTTAACGGAAGCACCGAAATCGATAACGCTATAGGTTTTATTGAAGAGCTTGGCATATATGTTATGCTTGCAGGACCAACTCCTCCCAATCCGTCGGAGCTTCTAGCAAGTGATAACTCTATGACTATGTTTGAAGAGCTTAAGACCAGATTTGACTATATTATCTGCGATACACCTCCTGTTTCCATTGTAGCAGATACAGTAGCCTTCAGCAAACATATGGACGGTGCAATACTTGTAGTTCGTCAGAACTACGCATCCCGAAGCCAGATTACCGAAGCGGTAGATCGCTTGAAAACAGTCGATACCAATATGCTCGGCGTTATTCTGAATGATTACGACGCTAAGGTAGATACTAACTATAAGTACGATAAGTATTATAGTTATCACGCATACTATGCAACAAATGAATAATAATTCTGCATTAGCGGATATACACACTCACATTTTGCCTGCTATAGATGATGGAGCAAAAAGCGTTGACGAGTCGCTCAGGTTGCTGCTTGCAGAGCAGCGACAGGGTGTGACTGATGTAGTTCTTACTCCGCATTTTAATCTCGCAGATCAAAGTGTAGACGAGTTTTTGAATGCCAGAAATACATCATTTAATATGCTTCGGGAAAAAATAAAAGAAACTGGAGTGTGCACCGATATAAAACTTCATCTCGGTGCAGAGGTTAGGTATGACCCCAATCTTATTTATACTGATATTTACAAGCTATGCATTGGAAATACATCATACCTTCTGCTTGAACCTTCGGGGTCGTATCCCTTTAATTTTGAGCATACTCTTCATTGGATGCTCTCTCAGGGAGTTTGTCCAATACTTGCTCATATTGAAAGGTATGAATATCTCACATCAAATTTTAAGCTTTTAGACGAACTCGTATCTCAAGGCACGGTTATACAGTGTAATGCGGCAAGTCTATTCAGCAAGCATTATTCTGGCATTGTAAAAAAGCTTGTAAAAAAAGGATATGTTCAGCTCTTGGCATCTGATGCACACAATTTAAAAGTTCGTCCGCCAATGCTAGAACAGGCACTGAAAAAATTAAAGAAGTACAGTGATGGGCTTAAATTAAATTCTATAAAGGTTGTCACCGACAGACTTATTTAAGCTCGTATTATATTATCGGAGGCATTATGATAAAGTCATCATTTCTTCGTAGGCTAACACTCGTAGCCATAGATATGTTATGCTTTGCAGCTGTGTTTTTTGCATCTTTTGTTATAACGGAATATTTTTCCTCCACCAGCGTTAAGCTTGGCATAACAACCGACTATCTTCTTACCGCCCTTATTTTTGGCGGTGTGCTGTTTTTAAGCCGAATTTTGTTGTCGGTATATACCAATGTTTGGAGATATGCTAACTCTAAAGCATACCTTACTATGGTGTTTTCTGATATAGTCGGCGGTACAGTAGCTATGGTTGTTTCCTATGCACTTGATAAATACTCGCTTTATATGGGCATTTGGCAAAGTGTTTGTATAGTGGCTATTTTCTGTCTTTCAACCTTAACGTTGCGTTTTATTTATCAGCAGTTTTATCGACATTTTAATTTAAATCTCGATTATCTGAATAAAATCGGCGTTGCAATAGTCGGTGCAGGTCAGGTTGGAACCCTTCTTGCAGAGGAACTTAAATACAACTCTAACTCTCACTACCGTCCTATTTGTTTTATAGATAAGCGTGCAGATAAAATCGGCGGAAAAATTTCGGATATAAGGGTTTATAAAGAAGATGACAGTATTATATCCAAAATTAAAGATCTGCCTGTACAGGAAATATTTATTGCTCTGCCTAATATTGACAGCGAAACAGCAAAAAACCTGCTCGATTTCTATTCACAAACGGGCTGCAAGGTAAAGCTTTACGATTTCCCGATAAATCAGATCGACGATGAAGAAAACTCAAAGCGAGTGGTACGTCCCTTTAAAATAGAAGACCTTCTTTTTAGAAATGCTTTAAAGCTTACAGACCGTGGTATGAATGCCTTTTATAGAGGTAAAACCGTGTTGGTAACAGGCGGAGGCGGATCTATAGGAAGTGAAATATGCCGTCAGATAGCCCGTCGTCATCCTAAAAAGCTGATTATTCTCGATATATATGAAAACAACGCATACGATATACAACAGGAGCTTATAAGACGTTATAAGGGCAAGCTTGACCTTGAGGTAGAAATAGCCTCTGTGCGTGAAGTTCAGCGTTTGGATGCTATTTTTGACCATTACAGACCGCAAATTGTTTTCCACGCTGCTGCACATAAGCATGTGCCTTTGATGGAGCATAGCGGTTGCGAAGCCATTAAGAATAATGTTTTTGGCACCTATAATGTTGCAAATGTGTCTGAAAAATATGGGGTAGAAAAGTTTATACTTATTTCTACCGATAAGGCTGTAAATCCAACCAATATAATGGGTGCATCAAAGCGACTATGCGAAATGTTGGTTCAATGCCGTGCCGACAGCAAAACCTCATTTTCTTGCGTACGCTTTGGTAATGTTCTTGGCTCTAACGGTTCGGTTATACCGCTCTTTAAAGACCAAATTGAAAAGGGCGGACCTATCACAATAACCGATAAACGAATTATCCGTTACTTTATGACCATACCCGAAGCTGCCCAGCTTGTAATGGAAGCAGGTTATATGGCAGACAGCGGAGAGCTTTTTGTGCTTGATATGGGTCAGCCTATAAAGATACTTGACCTTGCTGAAAATATGATAAAGCTTTCCGGCTTCCGTCCTTATGAGGATATCGATATTGTTGAGGTCGGACTTCGTCCGGGCGAAAAGCTTTATGAAGAGCTTTTAATTAAAACCGAAACTCTTGATAAAACCGAAAATAACCTTATCTTTATAGAACGTGACCATGCCATAGGCCGTGATGAGGTTGAGGACAAGCTTGCGGTGCTGCGTAAGGTTTTAGAAGACTCTCAAACTGAAATCAATTCGGCAAAGGTTAAATGTGCTATGAAAGAGGTCGTTCCCACATATCACGATCCTGAAGAGGTAAACTGCAATGCTGACGAGTCAGAAGAGATGAAAAACAGTAAGGATCTCAGTGATACGGTGAATGCATAAATGAATATATGTTATGTTATTGGGGCAGGGAATCTGCCCCTGCTTTATATCAATAAAAATAAAGCCCTTGTAATAGCTGCAGATGGCGGACTTTGTCACTTAAATCAGACAGAGCCCGATATAATCGTCGGTGATTTTGATTCTTTAGGTTTTGTTCCTAAATCAAAAAACACAGTTGTTCTGCCTGTAGAAAAGGATGTAACCGATATGAAGTATGCGGTTGAGCTGGGAGAGTCTAAGGGTGCCAACACCTTTGTGCTTTACGGTGGTACAGGCGGAAGACCTGATCACACCTTTGCAAATATTGCATTGCTTTGCGATTTATCCCAAAGGGGAAAAAGAGGGTATCTTATTGGCGAAGGCTATGTTACTACTGCAATCACAAATAATTCCTTGTGTTTGCCTATAAAAAATTCAGGAACCATTTCGGTCTTTGCAGCAGGAGATATAGCAAAGGGTGTTGATATAAAAGGGCTTAAATATCCTTTAAATGATTACACCCTTACCTTTTCGGCACCCCTTGGTGTTAGCAATTCCTTTTTAGGGAAGCCGTCGGAGATTTCTGTAAAGGAAGGAACGCTAATCATAATGTGGGAAGAAAACAATTTAAAGGAATTCATTGACAATCTCGGTCAGTAGATGTATAATACTAATGCCAAGCAGAAAATTTAATAATTTAATCAGGGGTGCCGCAAGGCTGAGATGAGCTTGACTCAAACCCT
>JAZUNC010000104.1:0-3675 GCA_045603945.1 Acutalibacteraceae bacterium
ATCTTATGGGTATCTTCACGCTTTTTAGCAGCGCCGCCCATACCGTTGATAGCATCAAGAATTTCGCCAGCCAAACGCTCCTTCATAGTTCTTTCGGAACGAGCACGGCTATAGGTTGTTAACCAACGAAGACCCAAGGTCTGCTTTCTTTCAGGACGAACCTCAAAAGGAACCTGATAGGTTGCACCGCCCTTACGGACAGCCTTAACCTCGAGCTGAGGCATTACATTTTCCATAGCCTGCTCAAAAACCTCGAGGGGTTCTTTTCCTGTCTTTTCGTTAATAATGTCAAAAGCACCATATACAATCTTCTGAGCAACGCCCTTCTTACCGTCAAGCATAATGTTGTTGATAAGACGGGTAACGATCTTAGAGTTGTATACAGGATCCGGCAAAACGTCACGTTTTGCAACAAAACCTCTTCTTGGCACTTCTCTTCCCTCCTTCACAATAATGATATCATAGGTACTCGAGTAAATTCTTTCCCGTTGGCACCAAGCAAGGCGTAAATATATTTAAACGCCGCTTGATTAAATGCAGCTTGAATTATTTTTAATATTTCAAACTATTTTGCTGCGCCTGCCTTAGGACGCTTTGCACCGTACTTTGAACGAGACTGCATACGTTTTGCAACACCCTGAGCATCGAGAGAGCCACGGATGATGTGGTAACGCACACCAGGCAGGTCCTTTACACGGCCACCACGGATAAGCACAACGCTATGCTCCTGCAGGTTATGACCGATACCCGGAATGTAAGCAGAAACTTCGATTCCGTTAGAAAGACGTACTCTGGCAATTTTACGAAGAGCAGAGTTAGGCTTCTTAGGGCTGGTGGTCTTAACAGCAGTACATACGCCACGCTTCTGAGGAGAATCGTTATCGGTGAGAGAACGCTTCATAGAGTTGTAACCCTTTAAAAGCGCAGGAGCCTTAGCTTTCTTCTCAACGGTTTCTCTTCCGCTACGTACTAACTGGTTAAAGGTCGGCATATCGCACCTCCTTAATAAAATGTATATGACGCAGACGGAGTAACTCCGCCTGCGTTATATCTTATTTAGCGGGCTGCAAAAAGTCACAGTCCCACGCAATATTGAATTTTATCACCAAAAGTCAAAAATGTCAACAGTTTTTTACCTAATTTTTGAATTATTCGGCAACTACTGCTTCATTTTCGATTTCTTCGGTAGCTTCGGGCTGAACATCCTCATCGCCGCTCATTTTCATACCTGTTCCTGCAGGATCGAGCTTACCGATCATAACATTCTCTTTAAGTCCGAAGAGGGGGTCTACCTTGCCCTTGATAGCAGCCTCGGTAAGAACCTTGGTGGTCTCCTGGAAGGAGGCGGCAGAAAGGAAGGATTCGGTAGCAAGAGATGCCTTTGTAATACCGAGAAGTGTCTGGTTGTAAGAAGCTTTTGCAAGCTCGCTCTCCCCTGCTGCAATGCGTGCTTTAATCGCCTTATTAGCAGCGAGTACCTCTGCAAGCTCGTAGCTGACACCCTGTAAGAGGTCGGTAGAGCCCGGATCGGTAATAACGAACTTTCTCATCATCTGACGGATGATTACCTCAATGTGCTTATCGTTGATATCAACACCCTGAGTACGGTATGCATTCTGGATTTCAGCTATGATATAATCCTGAACTGCTCTGGGACCCTGAGCCTCAAGTATATCCTGAGGATACTTAGCGCCCGGTATGAGCAGATCGCCTGCTTTAACCATATCTCCATCAGCAACTAAAGGACGAATTCCGTAAGGAATTACAACCTTTTCTTCTCTGATGTTTTCATCATCTGTGATGATTATTACATTAGAACGCTTTTCTTCTGCGATTCTGACACGTCCGTTAATCTTTGCGATAAGTCCGCAACGCTTAGGACGGCGTGCCTCGAAGAGTTCTTCAACTCGGGGAAGACCCTGAGTAATATCTTCGGTAGATGCGATACCGCCGGTGTGGAAGGTACGCATTGTAAGCTGTGTACCAGGCTCACCGATAGACTGTGCGGCAACTATACCAACTGCTTCACCTACGGTTACGGGCTTACCTGTAGCAAGGTTGCTTCCGTAGCACTTAATACATACGCCGTGGTGAGAGTGACAGGTAAGGATTGAACGGATGGTTACCTTTTCAGCACCTGTTTTAACTATCTTATCAGCATCGGCAGGAGTCATCATATGATCCTTAGATACAAGAACTTCGCCTGTAGCCTCATCAACAAAATCGTTAAGAAGGAATCTGCCGACTAAACGCTCGCTGAGCTTTTCAATCTCATGATTTCCATCCATGATGGAGGTGATTTCAAGACCTTCCTCGGTTCCGCAGTCCTCATCACGGATAATAACATCCTGTGATACGTCTACAAGACGACGGGTAAGATAACCCGAGTCGGCGGTACGAAGAGCGGTATCTGCAAGTCCCTTACGGGCACCACGGGAAGAAATGAAGTATTCCTGAACGTTAAGTCCCTCACGGTAGCTGTCGCGAATCGGAACTTCGATAACCTTACCTGCTGTATTGGAGATAAGTCCACGCATACCTGCGAGCTGACGAATCTGAGCCATAGAACCACGGGCACCCGAATCTGCCATCATAAAGATGGGGTTGAACTCGTCAAGGTGGTCCTTAAGGGCATTACCTACGTCCTCAGAAGTCTTATTCCAGATTTCTATTACGTGACGGCTCTTTTCATCCTTGCTGATAAGACCGCGGTTGTAGCTCTTGTTTACCTTATCTATCTGAGCCTCAGCATCAGAAATAAGCTGAGCCTTTATAGGAGGAATTACCGCATCAACAACTGCAACGGTAATTGCACCCTTAGTAGAGAATTTAAAGCCTGTAGCCTTAACATTGTCAAGCACGATAGCGGCTTCGCTGGTGCCGTGCTTAGCAATACAAGCATCTATGATTTTACCAAGCTGTTTCTTGCCGACCTTATTTTGAATAACATCGTCGTTACTTTCTACTGCAAGCTTTGTATTATCCTTAAGCTTGTAGCAGATTTCGAGGTCGAATTCGTGCTCGGGATCGGTTCTGTCAACAAAACCAAGGTCCTGAGGAATAGACTCGTTAAAGAGAATGAAGCCTACAGTACACCAAACAAGCTTGGATGCCCCATTCTTGGTGAAGCGGACACGGATAGGAGCATGAAGTCCTACAACACCGTCGTTATAAGCCATTATAGCCTCGTCCTTATCCTTGAACACCTTGTTTGCACCAAGTTCGTCAGCCTTTACAAGGGTAAGATAATAGGAACCAAGTACCATATCCTGTGTAGGAACAGCAACAGGCTTTCCGTCTGAGGGCTTAAGCAGGTTGTTTGCTGCAAGCATAAGGAAACGTGCTTCTGCCTGAGCTTCTGCCGAAAGGGGTACGTGAACAGCCATCTGGTCACCGTCGAAGTCTGCGTTATATGCAGTACATACGAGGGGGTGAAGCTTAATAGCCTTACCTTCAACCAATACAGGCTCAAATGCCTGAATACCAAGTCTGTGAAGTGTAGGAGCACGGTTAAGGAGTACTGGATGCCCCTTAATTACGGTTTCAAGTGCATCCCAAATTTCATCGGAGGCACGCTCTACCATTTTACGTGCGGTTTTAATATTGGTTGCTTCCTTGGTTTCTACAAGACGTTTCATAACAAAGGGCTTGAAGAGCTCAAGTGCCATTTCCTTA
>JAZUNC010000105.1:0-2376 GCA_045603945.1 Acutalibacteraceae bacterium
CGGGGTCTTTATCAACATAAGCAGAGGCCGAAAGCACAAGAGGACCTGTAATTCCAAAGTCGGTGAACATCATTTCACCAAGCTCTGAATATATTGGTTTCTTTTTACCCTCTTGATAAAGAGATAGGGTGACATTTTTAAGAGACAGTCCGCAAAGCCTTGAGCAAAGACTTTCCTTGGTCATTATGGGAACAAGTGAGGGTCGAAGCTCGGTTACGGTATGACCTAAGCTTTTTGCAAGGTCGTAGCCGTCCCCTGTAGAGCCTGTAACGGGATAGGACTTTCCGCCTGTGGCAATAATTATTTTATCGTAAAAAAATTCTTTTCCGTTTTCTGTAATTACAGATGCAACACTCTCGTTTTCGGTGGTTATTTCAGTAACCCTGCCGTTAACTATTTTTACACCTTTTTCAGTTGCAGCCCTAACCAAGGCATCTACAATATCCACAGCCTTATCGGAAACGGGAAAAACTCTGTTTCCCCTTTCGGTTTTAAGGGGCACACCCTGATCTTCAAAAAATGCCATAACATCCTGACAGGAAAAGGCTGAAAATGCAGAATGCATAAATCTGCTTCCGTGAGGTGTATTTGCTAAAAAAGTATCTTTATCACAATTGTTAGTGACATTACATCTTCCCTTGCCTGTTATCATCACTTTGCGTGCAGGTCGGGGATTGCGTTCAAAAACAGTAACATCGTTACCGTTTTTTGCCGCGGCATATGCCGCCATCAATCCTGCGGCACCGCCACCGATTATTGCTACCTTATTTTTCATTATTTACTCCAAACTACTTACCTCTGAAAATTTTAGATACTGAGGGATGAAGTCTTACAAGATAAAACTGAGCCATTCGAGAAACCGCAAGGTCATATATAGGAAATACAACATTTGCCGCAACAAGCAGTATTACTGCCGTATATCTGCCGAAGTCACCCATATCTTCAAGACTTATGCTGAATAAAACCGCAACCACGGTATAGGCAAATATTACAGCCGCATTAAAAACAGCAAATTTAAGTACATATTCCAATATTCTGCTTCTAACCCTTTCAAATACTGATTTTACTATTGGGTAATATCCGAAAAACAGTATATACAGCATCTTTGCCTCGGGCTCTGCAAATATGGCTACTATTGCTGCTGAAGCAAAGTACGAAAGCAATGCCCATTTTATGTCTGTTTCTATAACTGCAACCATTATAAACAGTCCTGCAACAGCAGGTATAGCATAAGTAAGATAGGGAAAATATGATGTGAGCATAAATACCGATGCTAATGCCGCCATCATTGCACATACGGTAATTTTTCCTGTGTTTTTCAAGATAACTACCTCTTCATCAGCAACAAGATATAAGATCTCCGCCCATACACTCGCAGCAGCAGTCTGCACAGATAAGAGAGGAACAAAAATCACAGGAGTTGCAAGAGCCGCCCATATTGTTTCCAGTGCGGTAGGGAGAGTTGAAGCCTCCCCCACCATGACGCTGCATATTATTAAGTGCCTGACGGTATTCTGCATTGTTGGGGTCCATATTAACAGCCGTAGCAAAGCTTGAATAAGCGTTACTGTACCAGCCCCGTTTATAAAGCACCGAGCCGCTTAAGAAATACCACTCTGCATCGCGGGAATTTGTGGGAAAACTATCAAGCTCGCGTTGAGCTTCATCAAGCTGATTATTTGCAATCAGTGTGCGTATTTTTGCATAGGTGGGATTGCTTGATGTAGAACCGTTATATCCCGAACCGCTGCCCGAACTGCCTTTACGCATATTTGTTATTGCATCATAGGCTTCGTTAATTTCTTTCATTTTTTCGCCTGCAAGGTCTGAAAGAGGATTGTCGGTATAATTGTCGGGATGATACTTTCTTGCCAGAGTGCGATACGCATTTTTAATTTCTTCATCTGTTGCGTTTTTTGAAACGCCTAAAACCTCATAGGGGTCTCTCATAAATTTAGCTCCTTTTTAAATGTGTCCTGTAGTCCAAGATAAATAAGATTATCAAGAACATTCTTGAATTTTTTAATATCTATAAGCTCGTAAGCCTTTGCCGCTTCGGCTATACATATATTGAGCTGAGGTGCAATAAAATCTTTTACTAAATCCTCATCACCTGCATAAGCCTTTAACGGATTGTATCTGTTTAGCTTTATATCTTCTTTAAGGTCGACTGCGGCATCTAAAATATAGATGTATCTGCCTATAGAGTACCCAACCCTGTCAAGACAACGCTGTGTCATTTTATCATCCGAAAGAGTTTTAAACATCTCAGCCATACAAATAGCCGTAGGCTCTGCCGCAATATCTATATCGCTATTATCGTCAGATTCTATTTTTCTTTGGCCTTCAATGTATTCACGGGCAATTCTATCAATG
>JAZUNC010000106.1:0-3424 GCA_045603945.1 Acutalibacteraceae bacterium
CTCCTGCTGCAGAGGGATATGCCTGAACAACACCATGGTCGGTAATGGCGATTGCCTTATGTCCCCAGTTATATGCCTGACGGACGATATCAGCACCTGAGCTTACAGCATCCTTAGCCGACATATTGGTATGACAATGAAGCTCTACACGCTTTAAGCCCTCGTAATTATCTTTTTCGGTATACTTCTGTAGGGTTGCCATTGCGGTAGGCTTGACTATATATTCTTTTTTATAATTATCGAATTCATATTTTCCGTTTACAAGTATGTAATTGCCGTTTTTTATTGGCTTAAACTTGTCCATCTCATCGGGAGAAACAAACATACTTGCAGTAAGAGAATTGGTATGGTCGCTAAAAGAGAACTCTAAAATATTACTTGGTCCTCGTTTTGTTTTTATAGTACGAATCTCTACACCGAATACCTCACCCCAACAGGAGATAAACTCGTCCGTTTCGGTTATCTCAATCATAGGCTTGGTGTTCTGATTAAGTCTTCTCCCAAAGAAGAGCTTTGCACTTTCGAGATAAACCGGCAGACCGTTTTCGGGAACATAATCGTAGACCTTTTCAGGCTCTGATGAAACCGGTGCCGATTTTGGTTTAAGGTCTCTTTTGACAGGGATAGGTGCAGTTTCTTCTACAGGCGGAGGCAGCATTTCCTCTGTTTCGGTTACACCTGTGAATTCTATTTCTACATCAATACTGTAATCTCTTTTAGCGATGGCCTTAAAATGCTTTTCGAAATCGCAATTATTAATTATATCAAGGCCACCGAATTTAAGCTCTATGGTAACTTTGTTATTATTAAATAGGAAATCTGCCTTATTAAAATATCCGTTCAGCATTGCTGACTTGCGGCGTATTTCGTTAACAATATCCTTACAGGACTGCACACAGAAGCACTCGGGTGTAAATTTTATAGAAAGCTCAAGCTTACTAAGGCCGAGAGCTTTGGCGAGCTGTGTTTTTACCGCATACAGTGTCGATTGAGAAACAAAGGTATTGCTTTCAAGAAAAAGGGACAGATTTCTTTCTTCAAGGTTAAGATCACAACAGGAAACAAAGACACTGTCTATAGACGTGTCTTCAACAGCAAAACCTATTCCCTCTCCGAAAACCTCTTTAAATGTGTGCAACATTATTTTTCAAACCTCATTATTTCTTCATAAAGGGCATCAAGCAGTTTGTCCTCGGGTACCTTGCGAAGTATTTCACCGCGGCTGAAAAGCAGACCGCAACCGTTACCCCCTGCAATACCGAGGTCAGCTTCCCTTGCCTCTCCCGGTCCGTTGACCGCACAACCCATAATTGCCACTGTAATATTCTTATCAATGTTTGCAAAGCGTTCTTCTGCGGCCTTTGCAAGACCTATAAGGTCAATACTCGTTCTGCCGCAGGTAGGGCAAGAAACAAATTTAATGCCTTCGTTTCTAAGACCAATAGATTTAAGCAGATCCTTTGCGGCTTTAACCTCTAAAACAGGGTCATCGGTAAGTGAAATACGAATGGTTGCACCTATTCCGCGAAGCAACAGACCGCCGATTCCCGCGGATGATTTTATAATTCCCATACGCTCTGTTCCTGCCTCTGTAACCCCTAGATGCAGAGGATAGGGGCATTTTTCTGCGGCGAGCACATATGAGTCGTACATACGCTGTGTATCGGAGGATTTAAGAGAAAGCACTATATCATTAAAGTCGAATTTCTCAAGTAGTGATATATGGTAAAGTCCGCTTTCCACCATAGCCTCGGGTGTGGGCGAGCCATATTTAGCAAGGATATTTTTCTCAAGCGAGCCTGAGTTTACACCGATGCGAATAGGCACTCTCGCGGTCTTACAGGCATTTGCCACCTGTTTCACCTTATCGTCAGAGCCGATATTACCTGGATTTATACGCACCTTATCCACACCTGCCGCAACACTTTCGAGAGCAAGCTTATAATCAAAATGAATATCTGCAACTATAGGCACCGAAACATTCTCTTTAAGGGCAGAAATAAGACGCACTGCGTTAATATCCGGCACAGATACGCGGATTATTTCACAGCCTGCGGCTTCCAGCTTTTTTGCCTGATCAACGTTGCCCTCTATGTCATCTGCCTTTGCACAAAGCATAGACTGAATAGAAACGGGGGCACCGCCGCCTATCGCTAAGTTTCCTGCTTTAACCTGTTTTGTTTTATCGTTAGTGTACAATTATATCACCCTGTTATAAGCGTAATTATATCCTTGGCTGTAATTATCAGCATTAATCCTAAAAGTAAAATAAGTCCTATTGTGTGCACCCAACCTTCGTATTTCTGAGGTACGGGCTTTCGCGTTATCAGCTCGAAAAGAATAAAGAGTATTCTTCCGCCGTCAAGAGCTGGAAGCGGTAAGAGATTGAATATACCGAGATTTATGGTTATAAGTGCCATTATAGGCAGTATATTAAATAGATTTGCCTTTGCTACAGAGCCGATAGCCGCCGTTATTCCTACAGGACCCGACATGGCAGATATTCCGTATTTACCTGTTATCAGGTCTATTAGGGAAAACCAAACTACTCTGCAATTTGCAATGGCGGTATTAAAGGTCTGAGATATAAATGTCAAGGGGTTTTTTTCTACACCCTTTACATAAAAATCCACATTCACATATGAAATGCCGTCCTGTTCGTCGGTATTAAACTTAACGTTTTTAAGCTCAACCTTTTCGCCGTTTCGCTTTACGGTTATATCTACCGCACCGTCATCAACCCCTGTAAAAGCATAGCTGAGGTCGTAGGTGGTGAATATCTTTCTTCCGTCTACAGAAAGTATTTCGTCACCCTCCATAAGTCCGTACTGACTGCTTACGGCATTTTCTTCAAACTTTGCAATGGTCTTTGATGCGAATTTTTCCGAGGGAATAAGGGTTATTGCAATAATAATAAGACCTAAAATAAGGTTAAATATGGCACCGTTTGCTACAATAAAAAGTCTTTTAAGGGGGCCTTTTTTACAAAAAGCACGCTCGTCGGTGCTTTCCTCGTCCTCTCCCTCCATTGCACAGTATCCGCCTAAAGGAACAAGATTCCAAGCATAGGTTGTTTCCCCTATTTTCTTTTTAAAAAGCTTTGGACCGAAGCCTACTGCGAACTCGTTCACACGCACACCGCAGATTTTTGCGGCAATAAAATGACCGAATTCATGAATAATTATAAGAAGCACAAATACGAGTATTGCCACAAGGTATGGCCAGATGTTATTCCAAATATCAAGTATAGAGATAGTGATCACCTTTAAATCAAATTAGTTTTTACAAGCTCTCTTGCTCTTCGGTCGGCTTCGAAAACATCCTCTAATGTATAATCTGCGACCTCGGGCTGAGAGTTTATTGCAAGCTCTACCATTCGGGGAATGTCAAGAAATTTAATCTTACCCTGTAGGAAAAGGGCAAC
>JAZUNC010000107.1:0-15229 GCA_045603945.1 Acutalibacteraceae bacterium
CTCCGCGAGCTTCGCAAGAAGTCGGGCGGCTTCTTCGGAAGCGGTGAGTCTACAGGCTCAGGGGGTGTTGTTACCATTAATATGCCCAGAATTGCATATCTTGCCGAAAATGAGGCAGATTTCTATGCAAGACTCGACCGTATGATGGATATTTCGGCTCGCTCCTTAAAGGTTAAGCGTACCGTTATCACCAAGCTTTTAGAAGCAGGACTTTATCCTTATACAAAGCGTTATCTCGGCACCTTTAACAACCATTTCTCTACCATCGGTCTTGTCGGTATGAACGAGGCTTGCCTCAATGCTAAGTGGATAAAGAAGGATCTTGTAAGCAAAGAAGCTCAGGAGTTCACAAAGAATGTCCTTAACCATATGCGTGAAAGACTTTCTGACTATCAGGTAGAATACGGTGATCTTTACAACCTAGAGGCTACCCCTGCCGAGTCTACTTCTTACCGTCTTGCAAAGCACGACCTTAAGCATCATCCCGACATCATCACCGCAGGCAGAGAAAAGGGACAGACACCCTATTATACCAACTCTTCACATCTCCCTGTTGGCTATACCGAAGACATCTTTACCGCTCTTGATGTTCAGGATGAACTTCAGACCCTTTACACCTCGGGCACTGTATTCCACGCATTCCTCGGTGAGAAACTTCCCGATTGGAAGGCTGCTGCAACCCTCGTTCGTAAGATTGCAGAAAATTACCGTCTGCCCTACTACACCCTTTCTCCCACCTATTCTGTATGTAAGAATCACGGCTATATCTCAGGCGAGGTTTACACCTGTCCCGAATGTGGAGAAAATACCGAGGTATATAGCCGAATCACAGGCTACTATCGTCCCGTTCAGAACTGGAACGACGGTAAAACTCAGGAATATAAGGACAGAAAGGTTTATAATATTGAAAATTCCAAGCTTACCCATCAGGGTGTACTTGGAGAAGACCTTTATTCCAACAGCGATAGCGGAGTAGACGGATTTGAAGATGCAAACTATCTTTTCACTACCGCCACCTGCCCCAACTGTAAAATTGCTTGTGCTTTCCTTGATAAGGCAGGCTTTAAGTATGAGAAGCTTCTTGCAAATGAGCACGCAGATTTAGCATACGAGTTCGGTGTTAAACAGGCTCCCACCCTTGTAGTTATCAAGGACGGAGAGGTTTCAAAATACGCAGGTGTTTCTGACATCAAGAAAATGCTTAATATTTAATTAAACAAAATAGGGTACATTATTATGTATGATATTATAATAATCGGCGGTGGTCCTGCGGGGCTGACCGCCGCCCTCTATGCAAGGAGGGCAAATAAATCTGTTCTGGTTATTGAGAAAGCCACCTTCGGCGGTCAGATAACCTATTCCCCAAAGGTAGAGAATATCCCAGGGTTTTTAAGCCTTTCAGGTAACGAATTTGCCGAAAAGCTTACAGAGCAGGTCTTAGAACAGGGAGCCGATGTAGAAATGTGCGAGGTTACCGAAATCAGAAAGGGCGAAACCTTTAACGTCGTTACCGACGACGGCGAGTTTGAGGGCAAATCGGTTATTATTGCAACAGGTGCTAAACACAGAATGTTAGGGATAGACCGTGAAGAGCAGTTTGTGGGAGAGGGAATTTCTTTCTGTGCTGTTTGCGACGGAGCTTTTTATGAGGGCAAAACCGTTGCCGTAATCGGCGGCGGAAACTCGGCGCTTCAGGAGGCAATTCTACTTTCCGACCTTGCTAAAAAGGTTTATGTGGTGCAAAACCTTGACTATTTAACGGGCGAGCAAAAGCTTGTCGAGCAGTTAAAGGCAAAGGATAATGTTGAAATAATTCTCGGCACGGTGGTCGAAGAGCTTATCGGCGATACCGAGCTTACGGGAATTAAAGTTAAAAGCAATTGCGGACAAACCGATACGCTTACCTTAGACGGAATGTTCGTAGCAATCGGACTTGTGCCTCAAAACGAGCCGTTTGCGGAGCATATCGCCCTTAACAACAGGGGATATGTGGATGCAGGGGAGGATTGCAAAACTACCTGCGAGGGAATTTTTGTAGCAGGAGATTGTCGCAGTAAGCGTATACGTCAAGTGGCTACCGCTGCCGCAGACGGTGCAATAGCCGCACTCGCCGCAGTCGACTTTATTGATGCAAAATAAAACAAGCTGTAAGGAAATGCATTTTCTTACAGCTTGTTTTCACTTGTCCCAACTTTTCTGCATAGAATGTATCGGGGGTGAAAATGGATGAGTATGTGTAATTGCGAAAGCAGATTCGGTTGCACCTTTTGGGGGATAATAGCCAGTGCCGTAGTGGGCGTTGTTACCGCCTTTTTGCAGATAACAGGGGTTATAACTGTAGCACCTGTATTCTCTTGGGTCTTCTTCGGTATAGCCGTTTTGTATCTTGCTGTGCTGCTGGGCACGCTGTCTTTCAGTGACAGAGCAGCAGCTTGCAGATGCAGGTGTACCGCGCTTAATGCCCTGCTGATAGGTATTCTGGGTACGGTACTGACCGCCCTTGTAATATTGGCATTTGCCTTTGTTGCAACAAGCATTGCGGGAGCTATCGTTTTGGGCCTTGAGCTGTTCTTCTTCTCGCTGACGGTGACCTCCACCGCCTGCCTTGTAAGATGCCTCTTTGGCTGTTCCGCATAATAGTGGGTTAAAATTGAAGGACTGCCTCACTTTTTTAATGTGAAGCAGTTCTTTTTGTGTTATCACACAAAGTGGCGTATTTCTCCGCAGGCTATCTTATCACCTGAGTTGCCTGCAGGCTGGGTGGTAAAATCGTCGGCACCCGAGTGAATGATAATAGTTTTTCCTATTATTTCATTAATATTTATTCTGTCGGTTAGAAATACCGACATTGCATATCCTCGATTACCGAAAAGAGGCGGCAGGTCGCCTGCATGGAAAGGATGTTCACAGCTTTGCGGATTATAATGACTGCCCGAGTTGGGGAATGGCGGATTTAAAGCTCCCCCTGCACAGAAAAAACCATCGTGAATATGAAAGGCAAAAATTCTGCCCGAACAGGCACCTGCCGAAAAGGGAAGGCCCCAAACCTCTGTATACACGATGACGCCCCGAGGTGTTCTGTAGAACTCTGTTCTTCCTCTGATACCAGCGTGTCGAGCATCACCCTTTATCTCTGCCACAGCCTGCGGTCTGCGAAGTATTATTTGTCGCAGCAGAAGGTTATTGTTCTGCATAAAAAAATCACTCCTTAACATAGCCTATGCTAAGGAGTGATAACTGTCACATTTTCAGTGTGTTTTAAAACTCGGATTACTCTACAACCGCTTCATACTGAACAGAGCTTACCACTCCGTCGGTAAGAATAATTATAAGCTTGGATGCACCCTTTGTAAATGTGTAAGCATTATCGCCGTTAAAGCCCTCTGTTCCGTATGCGTTCTCAACATCTGTCTTAGTAGAGCCGATATAAATACCCTCTTCGGTAGAAACGCTGTCGTCCTGGAACCAAAGACTGTAAACATAGTCTTTCTCGTTTTCGGGATAGGTTGTAAGATAGAAACCACCGTAATAATAGGTCTTATCCAGCCCCTCAAAGGCACAGCTGGTTTCTTCGGTGTAGGTAATGGGCTCGCCGAGGGCATCTGTGATGGGCTTTGCCTCATCGGTCATAGCAATTTTTGTGCCGTTATAGGTGAAGGTGTAGCCGGCTTCCTTGGGCTGTGAGTCTTTGCCTGCAGAAGAATTATTATCACTTCCGCCGCAGCCTGCAAAGGTGAGAAGCATAAGCATAGCAAGAATTAAGCTGATAATCTTTTTCATTTTATTTTCCTCCAATATTATTTCTGGCTTTCAAGTAAAGCCTTACGGTCGTAATAGGTTTTAACCTTTTCTGCCCAATCTGTGCTTACCTCAGAATCATTTCTGCGGTCGGGCAGGTCACAATCCTCCGCGAGTATTTTACCAAAATAACGGGAAAGCTTTTCTGCTCCGTAAACATTAAGGTGAAGTCCTGTGTCGTAGGTGTCGGTAGACCAGTCGATACCAACCTCCTCTTGACAGTCGAGCAGATTATAATAGTCAAGTCCGTTTTCCTCGGCATAATCGACTATCTGCTTATCCCATTGGTCCCACCATACGGGAGAAAGGGAGGGAGCTTTAATAAGCACAAGCTTTGTGCCCTTTTCCTTGCAAAGCTCTACCATTTTGTCAAGGTAATACCAACTGTTTTCCCCGAAGCTGTAGTCTACCAGCGGTCTTTCTACAAACTCATCGGTATAGGGCTTAACACCTGTCTGCATAAGATATCCGTTGTCGGAAATCTGCTTTTTCTTAAACAGGTAGGTGAAATCCTCACTTGTGAGCTGTGACCAACGAGAGTGGTAACGAAGCAGAGGGAACATATAGGTGAACATACTTTCCCACTCTTTTTCCTCTTCGGTCATAGATGCCTTTATGCAGTTCCATTTAGAAGCCGACCACCGCATACCGTCGAGGGTCATTCGGTTGTAAGCTTCACGCTGAGAGGATTTTCCCGTGCTTGCAGGGGTGTCGTACTTCATAGAAAGCACATTAAATACCATTACCTTAGGGGTCTCGTATTTAAAGGTTTCCTCCATAAGGTAATAGGATTGCCATATCATCTGCTGGGCACTGCCGCGAATGTATGAGGTTATTCCGTACTCCTCCCAGAGGGTAATAGGCGAAAAATTTTCGTAAACCTCGCAGTCCCCGATAAATACAACATCGTTATTGCCTGCATTATCATAGTATTCCCCGATAAGAGCACCCTCTGTAGAGGTTTCCATATATTTTGGACTGACAAGTGCCTGTAGAAATATGAGGATAGCAAGGCAAACAGGCAGAACTATAAAGCAAAATGTAAGAATTTTCTTTTTCACGGCTGCCTCCTAAAACTGGTTGTAGATAAAGTTGCTTGCATTGTATCCGATACCGTAGCTACCCATTAAGAGCACCACAAGGAGTAATGCGAAAAGGACAACATAACGAACTGCGGTATGAGCCTGTAAAAGCTCACGCACACTGCCCTTTCTTTCCTGATAAAGGCTTACCGAGAACATAAGTATTATGCCACCAAGCAGAATGAAATAATCAACCGCGGTAAGTCCCAGCTGCATCAGTGTGCCATCCCAAAGGATGTGGAAATTGAACTCTGTAAAGAGCGAGCCCATACGACTGAAATACTGACCGACATTGGGGAAAAGGTCGCATATACGGATAAGGTTCATAAGGAAGAACATACGAAGCATCTCAAAACCGCCGTACCATTTTTTATCCTTAAGGTGGAAGCGGTTGTGGAATTTCTCGTAAAGGGGTGCACATTCCTCGGATAGAACTATAAAGAAGCAGTTGAGCATGCCCCAAAGCACAAAGTTGGGGGTAATGCCGTGCCAGATGCCCGTGCAAAACCAAGTGATTATGGATGCCACGTAAACTGGTATTCTTTTACCGAAATTACCGAATTTTTTACGGGCAGATTTGCTTAAATTCAGCATTGGCTTGCAAACCGATAGGGGATAGAATATGTAGTCCTTCATCCAAACGCTAAGTGTAATATGCCATCTACGCCAATATTCGGCAATGTTTTTCGAGAAATAGGGGCGGATAAAGTTTTCGGGAAGCTTAATGCCAAGCGCCTGAGCAAGGCCTATTGTTATATCAATTCCGCCTGTAAAGTCGCCGTATATCTGTACAGCGTAGAATATAGTCAGCATTAAAAATCCAATACCTGTATATTGGTCGCCTTTAAGCTCAATTACCGCAACGGCAATGCGGTCGGCGATAACCAGCTTTTTAAAGAAGCCCCAAAGCACACGCTGAAGTCCGAAAGAAACCTCTTTTCGGTCAAAGGAGTGGGGAGCGTAAAGCTGAGGTGCTACCGTGCCGAATTTGCTGATAGGTCCCTGTACAAGCTGAGGGAAAAATGACACGAACAAAGCAAGCTTAAATATGTTCTTTTCGGTTTTTACACCGCCGCGGTACACATCAATAACATAACCGAGGCTCTGGAACATATAAAAGGATATGCCAAGGGGCAGGGCTAAGGTTAAAAAGCCTAAGGGTCCGCCCTTTGCAAGTGTGCGGAAGGGCTCAGCAAGACAGCCCTTGCAGACAAACAGTATTACAAAGTTAAGCACAAGGCATAAAATCATCCAAAGGCGGTTTTTAGCCTTTATTTTTGCCTTATATTCCTTACGCTCGTCTCTTGAAAGGGTAGCCTTGTTTGCGGCGAGATACGCATCTTGTGCCGATAGGTTTTTGTCCATCAGCCGTGTAGCGGCATAGGTGGAAAGGGTGGTAAACAGAATAAAGCCTAAATACTCTATTCCTGCCCACAGGTAGAAAACATAGCTTGCAACAAGCAGTGTTATCCATTGTACCTTTTTAGGAACAAGATAATAAACTATAAGCAAAAGTGCCGCAAACAGTACAAAGCTTACTGATGCGAACTGCATTATTCTTCCATCAGCCTTTCGATAAGTGCCCAAAGAGCCTCAGCAGAGTTGAAGTTCTCGGGTACAAGCTCCTCAGCAGGGATAGCCACGTCAAACTCAGAGTCGATTTCGGCTACCAAGGTAACTATATCAAAGGAATCGAGCACCTTGCCGTCGATAAGGTCGTTGGCGGTCTCGAAGTCTACGTCGGGGTGAAGTTCAGTAAGTATTTCTAAAAGCTGTTCCATAATTATTCTCCTTTATACATTTGTAAAAGACCTTTTCGGTCTATTTTACCGTTAGGTGTGAAGGGCATAGCCTCCAGTTGTTTTGTAACGTTGGGCACCATATAGCGGGGTAGCTTTTCCTTAACATATGCGGCTATCTCGCCCTGAGTGGCATCGCCTACATAGTAAAGCACAATCTTCTTTTTGTCGTTGTCGAAGACACAGCAGGCGGTGCTTACCTTGTCGTGCATATTTACGATAACCTCAATCTCGCCAAGCTCGATGCGATGACCCATATGCTTTATCTGGTAGTCCTTTCGGGACATAAAGGTGAGCTCGCCCTTTTCGTTGAGCTTTCCAAGGTCGCCTGTTCTATATATAAGCTCGGGATAAAGGGTGTTAAGAGGATTTTGTACAAATGCTTCTGCCGTCTTTTCGGGATTTTTGTAATATCCCAGAGTGAGTCGTGTTCCGCGAATACAAATCTCGCCCTGCTCGCCTATCTCGGCAAGCTTGTTGTCGTCGGTAAGAAGCAGAATTTCCGTATTGCTAAAGGGTCTGCCGATCGGAAGAGTTTCATCTTCGGCGAATTCGCGGTCAACCTCATAGTAACAGCAGATGCCTGTGGTCTCAGTAGGTCCGTAGAGGTTTATAAACCGAGCATTTGGCAGGGTGCTTTTCCAGATATTGAATTGCTTAATGGGGAATACCTCACTGGCAAAGGCAATGGTGTGAAGATATTCGGGTTTAACCTTGTCAAAGGTGCGGAAAGCCGAAATCATAGTCAGTGCAGACACTACCCAACAAAGGGTATTTATCTTGTACTCGTTTAGGAAGTCCACCAGCTTTATTGGGAACATAAAGAGCTGTTTTGGAATAAGGTAGGTGGTTGCTCCGTATTTAAGGGTGGGTATTATCTCCTTAAGGCAGGCATCGAAATAAAGAGGTGTCTGATTTCCAAATACTGAATTCTCACTGAATTTCAGCACCTTGCATAGCTCTTCAATATAATCGATAACCGAGCGGTGGCAAGCCATAACGCCCTTGGGAACTCCCGTAGAGCCCGAGGTGAAGACAATGTAGATAGGGTCTATATCAAGCTGTTTGTCCCTTATGTCATCAAGAGCGGCATTGTTAATTTCGAAATCTGCAATGTCGTCATATTTAAAAATCTCGCCCTTAAAGTCGAACTCCTTAGCGAGAGTGTAGGTGTCCTCATCGCAAATCATTGCACCCTCGTCAAGGCTACCTAAAATAAGCTCAATGCGGTGCCTCGGCATTTCGTCGTCCAAGGGGATATAATAGTTTCCGCCGTAAACCGAGCCGAAAAAGGCGGCAATGGTTTTTGGGTGTTTTTTCATAAACACCGAAACAGGACGCTTGTAATATCCCTTTGAGCTTAAGAAAGAGCCGATAGCCCTTGCCTGATTATAGGTCTCGCTGAAGGTGAGAGAGTCGTTCTCGTTTGCAAATGCCACCTTGTCGGGAAGACGGGTCACAGTGGCTTCAAGATACTGTAGTATGTTGGTCATATTCACACCTCTAAGTAATAAGGTTTTTATATTCGGGTTTAATAGCCTTTTCACAGCGGACAAGAGATTGCTGTGCCAGCACCTCCATCGCATCTATAAAGCCCGAGCCTATGGCATAGTCACGCTTTATAAGAGAAAGCTCGGTACAGCCGAGGATTATCGCTTCTGCACCAAGGGCGGTAAGCTCGTCCTTAACAGTAAAGAAGCGTCGCATATCGGCAGGCTTGCCTGCCTTTATGTTTTTATAGATAAGATGCATAACATCCTCCTGTCCCTCCTTTGATGGAACAACAGGGGTTATGCCCGCATTAAGAAGCTCCTTTGTAAAAAGCCCCGAGGAAATCGTGCCGTCGGTAGCCATAATTCCTGCGGTGGTAATACCGTTTTCTTTAAGGTGTGCTACCGTTTCTTTAACACCATTTATCAGCGGTAAGTCTATCCCCTCGTCAAGCTCATCACAGAAGTAGTGGGCGGTTACGCAGGGAATAGCAATGTGGTCTGCTCCCTGTGCCGCTAACGCATTACCGATTTCTATCATACGGGGCAGGGGGCTTTCCTTGCTGTTATCAAGAATATAGGTTGTACGGTCGGGTATGCAGGGATAGTTATATATTATCATATCAAGGTTTTCTTGGTCGGTGCAGGCATCGGTCATGCGTATTACCAGCTCCATAAAATGGGCGGTGGCAATAGGCCCAAGCCCTCCGATAACCCCGAGAACCCTTCTCTTTTTATTAGACATTTTATTCCTCCGGTGTGGCGGGATATAGAGATTTGTCGCGGTTGTGACATTTGTTGTGTGCGTTAGAATATTCATCAAGCTCGGCATCGGTCACAAGGAAGAAATAATCTCCCGAGCCTTTTCTTGGAGTAGCGTCGAAATGATAGTAATTCTGACCGCCGTCTACGCTTACAAGGCTCCAATAATGGTTACTGTCACCCTCGTAATTTTTCACCTTTTTAACATCTATATTGGGTATTTCAAGACGCTCAAACATAAGCTTGGTTACGGCAAAATAACCAAAGCAGTCTGTTCCGCCGCCCTTAAGCACCTTTTGTGCCTCGCTGAGATAGTCCTCTTTATTGGATTTACCCGAATACCAGATGTTGGTATTTGCCCAGTCGTAGATAGCCTTTACCTGCTCGCTAACGGTCATTCCGTCCTTTAAAAGGGTATCAAGCTTTTTATCGGCAAGGGCATATACATAATCGGCATTAACCGAGCTTTCAACCTTTTTCTTTACCGTAACGGTAATGGTTGTTTGGGTTTTATTACCTGCGGCATCGGTGGCAGTATAGATGACCTCGTAGCTTCCTGCCTTGGTCATATCCACCTTGCTGCTGTCTATATTAAGGGTGGGAGCAGAATCTTCATTGTCGGTAACGGTCACTCCGCTACGGTAAGCTATCGTATCGCCGATGTAAACAGTCTTATCTTCGGCACCGCTTATTTCAGGTGCAATATCGTCGGTGATAACAGGCTCTCCGCTGCTTGAAGAAATACTGCTGTCAGGCATGCTCGATGCAGTTTTGAGGTCATCCTTATCAGAAAGCTTGTCCAAAAGGGTAATAAGCCCTGCGGCAAGAACCACAAAGACCACAAAAACAGCAATAAATCCAATTCCTTTAAAGGAGGATTTTTTTCTTCTGTATCTACTGCTCATAACAGCCTCCGAAGCAAGTTAAAATAGGGTGCCCGTTCGTCAAGGCATTTACACCTAATAATAGAACATATGGTGTAATTTGTCAAGTGCTTATATATTAATATATATAATATATTTACTCTATTTTCCAAATTATACCTGAAAAATGTCATAATACGGTATGGATTGACAACAGCACTTAGATATGGTAAAATCTGCTGTGTTTTGGAGGATGTGTGATGGAAATAGGAATTGTTTTAAACAGTGTTCTTTTAGGCGTAGCCCTTGCTATGGATGCCTTTTCGGTCTCCTTGGCAAACGGACTTAACGAGCCTTGCATGAGGAAGCGTAAGATGTGTCTTATTGCAGGAATGTTCGCTTTCTTTCAGGCACTTATGCCCCTTACGGGTTGGCTTTGCATTCGCACCATAGTACAGTATTTTCGCTTTTTTGAGAAACTTATTCCGTGGATAGCCCTGATACTTCTTGGGTTTATCGGAGGAAAAATGCTTTATGAGGGTATAAAAAACCGTTGTGCCGACATAGAGTGCTGTTCCTCTCTCGGACTTTGTGCCCTGCTTGTGCAGGCGGTGGCAACCTCAATAGATGCACTTTCGGCAGGATTTTCAATTTCCGATTACAACCCTCTACAGGCGGTTGTATCGGCACTTATAATAGCCCTTGTCACCTTTGTTATTTGCATGGCAGGTCTTATTATAGGCCGTAAGGCAGGCACCTGCCTTTGCGGAAAAGCAGGTATTCTGGGCGGTGCAATACTCATATTTATCGGTCTTGAAATATTTATAACAAGCTTTATATAGGGACGGTCTCATTAAGCACAGACCAAAAGAAAATTGAAAACATAAAAATAGAAAAAGAGGTTTTGTACGGCAACTTTTATGCCGCACAAGACCTCTTTTAATATGAGAAATTCTTAAAATTTCAAAAATTAATTTTCTTATTAAGCCTTTCTGCAGCTTACTGAGACAACCTCTTTTTTTATTGCTCAGGCGAAAAGGCGGGTAAATTGCCTAAATTATCGTTTTCGTTTCCGTTTGGAATAGCTTTTAGATATTCGGTATCGCCTCTGTGGGCAATACCAACCCCCGATATTTTACCCTGCTTTGCCATTTTCACGGCTTCAGGTTTTTCCACAAAGCTTTCGTCAGAAAGCTTGTAGCCAGTTATTCTTCCGCTTTGCTTAACCAGTCCCACTATCTGTTTAGCATCGGGTGTAGTCTTAGGAATCTGGTCAAGTGTGTTTTTGATAAGTTCATTTGAGTCCATATAACATCGCTCCTTTTCTATTAATTTGTGCATAGGAGCTGATATTATTCTTAGGCTTTATTAATCATTACAGAAAGTCTGAAAATGCTATTATCGGTTTCGATTTTCATAACTCCGTCATATTTATCTACAATGTTTTTTATAGAGGTTATGCCTATTCCCGCAGAAGAAAAACTTCGTTTTTTCGAAAGAAAGTCGCTGCCGATTTTGCGTATATCTCCGTCAAAGCTGTTATCAAAGGTCATATAAATACGGTCGTTTTTTTCTTTTGCATTTATGGAAATAAATTGCTTTTGAGCTTCCACAGAGGCTACAGCTTCAATAGCATTTTCTATTGTGTTGCCGAGAAGAACGCAAAGGTCGGCATCAGAGATGCCCGACTCGTTACTAAGTCTGAAATTAATTTTTATAGGGATATTAAGCTCTCTTGCCTTGCGTATATAGTTGTCGAGCACCGCATTAGCGGCATAGTTTTCGCATATTTTAATATGGCTGTCGGAGGGTAAATGACCGACAATTTCGCTTATATAGGCTGTAAGCTTGTCATATTCTTTATTGTCTGCCATAGATTTAAGGGCACTGAGATGATGCCTTAAATCGTGTCGGGCGGCACGGGCACGGTCAACGCTTTCGGCAAGGTCAATGTATTGCTGTTTTTGCAGAGAAAGCAGCATCTCGTTTCGCTCGTTAAGATCCTGAAGATGCATCCTCAGCTCAAAACGACCGGCAAGGAAAAAGAGAAGCCAGCATATAGCAACGCTTCCGCCCCAAATTGCTATTCTGCCGAGCAGTCCTGAAAGGGAGGGCTGGGAAAACTCGAAATTTCTGTCCATAAGAAGCATTTCAGACAGGGCAGAGGTTGCAGGAATAAGCCACATGTATTTCCAAATGGTAGGGTCGGTAATTCGGTCGGCGTGCTTAACGAGCTTTCTCCAAAACCAAATCATAAAAGGATAACATATTAAAAGCAGAGCCGTTCGGATAAGAACAGATACCATATAAGGGGGAGTGTTTCCCTTTATGAAGTACGAAATGTAGGAGGAGATTTCGGAAAAGCCTAATGAAAAGGGAACTATAAGAGAAAAAACAAAAAGTGTTTTCGCATAGGCTTTTTTCACCGATAAAAGAAGGGCGGACAGCAGTACAAGAGAACTGCCGAGCCTTAACAACCGCAGAATATCGTGGCTGAAAAAAGGGAGCAGCGTCAGGCAGTAAAAACCGCAAGAAACCGCCGCCGAAAAAAGATACCATATAGGCAAGGTGAAGCTTTTCTGAGGGTAGCGAAGTTCGTTTTTTAAGGATGCATACGCAAAATAAGTAAAGGGTACGCAATCAAGGAGCAAAACAAACAAAATCCATATATTACTCATTTATTTCACCTCTTGCGGCACTCCAGAACCAATCGTTAATTAGCTGTTGAATTTTTTTTCTTTCGCGGGAGGGGAGGGGCAAGCTTTCCTCATTGCTTAAAATGATGCAGTCGTCCGAAAGCTTTTTTATATGGTTCATATTAACAAGATAGCATCTGCCAAGCTTGAGAAAGGAGGATTTGTCTCGAAGTTCGGCCTCAAATTCGCTGATTTTCTTGTATGTGGTATAAACTCCGTCGGCAGTATGTACAGCACAGGCTCTGCCTGAGGTTTCTATAAAACAGACCTTGCCGCGAGGAATATTATAATCAATACGCTCAGATACAAAGGTGATGCCTTTCTGGCTTTTTTGCAGGCGAGTTCGGCAACGCCATATTGCCTCGAGGAAATCCTCATAAGAATAGGGCTTAACAAGATAGCCGTCTGCCTTTAGCTTATAGCTTTCTACAGCATGGTCTAAGGAGGTGGTGCAGAATACTATACTGCCGTCGTATCCCTTTTCGGTCAGGTGTTTTGCAACCTCAACCCCTGTTAGTCCCTGCATATACACATCTAAAAAGATTACGTCGGGGATAGGGAATTTGCCGTAAGCGGCAAGCAGAGCCTCGCCACAATCATATTCAGTTATTTCAAGTTCTAAGGTGTCGTCTTTTTCAAGGCGGCGAATATAACCCTTAAGCTTTATGCGTTCTTCTGCGATGTCGTCACAAATAACGATTCTCACAACAGGTCATCGCCTTTCTATAAAATATATATTGATTATATAATACTACTTTATAATTCGTTTTTCAAGGGTTAGTTGCTATCCAATATGCCAGCTTATAACTGCAAGCTGTAAATTGTGCAAATGCATTTCGAGCAAAAAAATTGCATTTCGCACAAGGTTTGGACTTTTTGGGAAATTTTGTGATATATTATAATCAAGAAATAGAATGAAAGGCGGTGGGCTATGTACGTTGCAGTTTTAGCGTCTGATAAAATGCGGGCACAGCAAATAGGTGAAAAAATACTCGACACCTGTTTAAGCAACGGCTGCTACAGCACATTTTTAAGCTTTGATGCCGACCATCGGTTTTTAGACGAGCTTGAAAGACGCGAGTTTAACACGGTGGTAATAACCGCTTACGGCAATGAAGAGCTTAAGCTTGCAAAAAGCATTCTAAGCAAACAGCCACAGGCTAAGCTCGTTTTACTTGGGTCTGATACCGCCGCAGTAGAGGGATATTCCCTTAAAGCCCACTATTGCTCTAAGCACGACCCCGAAACCGAGGATTTGGAAAGAATAGCAAAGGTAATCTTCCCCACCCTCGAAGCTATATAGAAAGGAAATAAGCAAAATGACAATGAAAAACACCTTTTTAAAAAGAGTTATCGCAATTATGCTTGCGATATCGGTGCTCATAGTTACTCTGCCCACGGCAGGTCTTATGTCGCTTGCTGCAACTGCAGATAGCTACAACCGCGTGACAGATAACAATACTATGGATAATTGGGTTAATTACTTTGACCTTAATAAGTTTGGAACGGCTAATGCAGGCGGTGTCTGGACCGACAAATCGGTCTTTACAAGTGCCGATGCATTTGGCGGCAAGGTTTCTATGATTGACGACACAAAGAATTTCCTTACTGCCCTTTCTGCAATTTCTGTAAATAAAGAGGTAGTGGGCTATTCTACTGTTCCGACAGATACCGTACTTATCCTTGATGTTTCGGGCTCTATGGACGGAGAAGGCGATGACCTTGTTACAGCTACTAATGATGCGATAAAGAGACTTCAGGAAATAAATAAAAACAATCGCGTGGGTGTCGTTCTTTATTCGGGCTCCAGAACCTCCGACCTTGGTTCGTCTACCTATAGCGGTGCTGTAAGCGAGTTTCTTCCTATCGGAAGATATACTGCTCCCAACAATCAATTCCTCGTTTTCGATGAGGGTAACAACAACTCAGCTGATAGCGTTGAGGTGAACTCGCAACTTAAAAAAGAAGGCGAAAACAACAACTTTTATAACAATGCCCCGTCTAAAAATGTAACCGGAGGCACCTATATTCAGGCAGGACTTTGGGAAGCATATCGGCTTTTCGATGCAGTTCCCGACAGCGATATTAAAATAGGGGATAACAACTGGCAGTCTGGAGACTACCGCATGCCTATCGTTGTTCTTATGTCAGACGGTGCTCCCACCCTTGGAACAAGTAAGTTTGATGATGTTGAAAATTCTTCATACAACGAACGGAATAACAACCGTTGGAATACGGTTATGGCTTCGGACGCCGGAAACGGAAATGATGAAGGAATTACAGCAGGTCAAGGTTTCCTTGTTCAGCTTACCGCTTCTTATATAAAAAACCGCATTGAAAACAAATATAAAGTTCATGAGCAAGATGGAGCCGGTAGAAGCCTTTTCTATACTTTGGGCTTCAACCTTGACGGAATCTCAACTCAGAATGCAAAAAATATTGCCCTTAATGTTTTAAATCCAGAGGGCTCAACCATTACAGATTCACTTTGGCAGACATATAACAACACTAATACAGCAATGCAGGTTAGTGTTAAAACAAGAAACTCTCAAACAGACTGGGCTGGCACCATATCATATACAGATATTACTGTAACCAAAAATTCCTACGCTACCTCCAAATCTTATGTAGACGAGTATTTTTCTGCATCGGGTACAGGCTTGACTGCGGCTTTTGATGATATAGTTCAGGAAATCATTCTTCAGTCACGCTACTATCCCACCCACCTTGAGGGCGGAA
>JAZUNC010000108.1:0-4010 GCA_045603945.1 Acutalibacteraceae bacterium
TAGGTAACGTGAACACAGGTGATGTTACCCTTATCGTCCTCTTCGTGAGAGGCATATTTTACAAAATATGCACCCTTAAGACGAACCTCTTTAGCGGGACACAAACGGAAATATTTACCAGGAGGGTCGAGCATAAAGTCGTCCTGCTCGATAAATATGGTTTTTGAGAATGTAACCGTCTTATTTCCAAGCTCAGGCTTGTTGGGGTTTATCTCAACTGCAATTTCTTCGGTCTTATCGTCGGGATAGTTATCTATCACAACCTTTAGAGGACGAAGAACTGCCATAGCACGGTCGGCATTAAGATTAAGATCATCACGCACACAGGATTCGAGTAGTGCATAATCGATTACGCTGTATGCCTTGCTGACACCTATTTTATCAACAAACGTACGAACAGCGGCAGCAGGATAACCGCGTCTTCTCATTCCGCAAAGGGTTGCCATTCTTGGGTCATCCCAACCAGAAACCAAGCCGTCGTTTACAAGCTTTAAGCACTTACGCTTAGAGGTAAGGGTATAGTTTACATTCATTCGTGCAAACTCTATCTGACGGGGGGCTTCGGGAATTTCGAGTTTTTCAAGGAACCAATTATAAAGAGGTCTATGGTTTTCAAACTCTAAGGAACAAAGCGAATGGGTAACGCCCTCTTTTGCATCGGACAGAGGGTGAGCAAAGTCGTACATAGGATATACGCACCACTTGTCCCCTGTTCTGTGATGTGAAACCTTCATAATACGGTATATAATTGGGTCACGCATATTGATATTTGAGGATGCCATATCAATTTTTGCACGAAGCACCATTGCACCGTTTTCGAATTCTCCTGCCGTCATACGGGCAAAGAGGTCTTTGGTTTCCTCTATAGGTCTGTCGCGGTAGGGGCTGTTTTTACCTGCCTCAGTAAGGGTGCCTCGCATTTCGCGGATTTCATCTGGAGTTGACTCGTCAACATATGCAAGACCCATATCAATAAGCTTTAAAGCACACTCGTAAATGAAATCGAAATAATCCGAAGCAAAGTATACATTATCCCAATTAAAACCAAGCCACTTGATGTCTTCCATAATGGCATCCACATACTCGACATCCTCTTTAGTGGGGTTGGTATCGTCAAGGCGAAGATTGCACTTTCCGCTGTACTTTTCGCTTGTTCCGAAGTCAATGCAAATAGCCTTTGCGTGACCTATATGAAGGTAGCCGTTAGGCTCGGGAGGAAAACGGGTTTGTTCGCGGGAATAAACCCCCTCTGCGAGATCCTCGTCACTAAAGTCGTAAATAAAGTTTGAAGGGGTAGCATTTACCTCTTCATTTAATATTTTTTCGTCTGCCATAATTTTCTCCTAAATATTAGAGATTGCGTAATTTAAACGCTTAATACATTCATCTTTTCCGAGAACCTGCATAATGCTGCAGAGGTCGGGAGTATTTCTTCTACCTGTAACAGCTATTCTGAGAATGGTAGAAAGGTCTCCTGCACTGCCTTTATATGCCTCTTTATTAGCCTTATACTCTTTAGTTTCGGCGGCAAAGCCAAACTCAGGACAGAGTGCCTTTATACGGGCAAACCACTCTTCCTTAGTATCTTCTGCACTGTAAACCTCCATATACTTCTCTAAAAAGTCCTTAACATCCTGCTTGTCGATGTTCTCGGGGAATTCGTAAGAGGGGGTATAAAGCTCATTGAAGAAATAAGAGCAATATGCTTTAGCCTCGTTCCATTTGGCAATATCTTTACGGGGTTTAGGACAGTCGCGGTCAATAGCGAACACAGCTTTAGTATAGTCGAGATCTTTAGACAAAATATCGTAAAACTCGGGGTCGAATTCTTTAGCCCAATCGCAAAGCTTTTCTACCACAGTTTCACTATTCATTGTGGAAACAATGTTTTTGGAAACATCGTTAAGCTTGTCTCCATCGAAAAGCGCACCCGAAACAGACATTTTTTTAAGGTTGAACTTGAATTTTTGTCTGGGCTCGGTAGGGTTAGCACGACGCCAATCCTCAAACTCGCTGGAGGCAACGGTCATAAGATATTCGATAACGCTCTTTGCATCGTAGCCCTCTTCAGCAAAATAGTGTACTGCTGCCTCGGGGTCCTTACGCTTGGAAATCTTACGCTTTGCACCGTTATCCAGCTTCATAATTGGGGCAACGTGACAGAACTTTGGAGGCTTATAGCCTAAAAGCTTAAAGAGCTGAATATGCTTTGGAACAGACGACAGCCACTCGTCACCTCGGATAACGTGGGTTGTACGCATAAGGTGGTCGTCTACGGCGTGGGCAAAGTGATATGTGGGTATTCCGTCGGATTTTAAAAGGACAAAATCTTCATCGTTTTCGGGAAGCTCTACCTTGCCTTTTATTCCGTCATCCACGAAAATGCGGTTTTCTTCATTTCCAGGAGATTTAAGTCGGATAACATAGGGCTTGCCCTCGCGAATCAGAGCCTCTGCCTCCTCGACAGTAATGTTTCTGTGAATTGCATACTCACCGTGATAGCCTGTGCGTATTTTAGCCGCTTCCTGCTTCTCTCTTACAGCCGAAAGCTCCTCTGCGGTGCAGAAGCAGGGGTATGCAAGACCCTCTTTTATAAGCTTTTTAGCAAAGCACTGATAAATTTCAGCACGCTCGCTCTGCTTATAAGGGGCATAATCACCCTTTTGTTCGGTAGGGGTTACAAATCCCTCGTCAATGTTTATTCCAAAACGGATAAGACCATTTATAATGTCGTCAATACCACCCTCTACCTCACGCTTTTTGTCGGTATCTTCAATTCTTGTATAGAAAATACCGCCCGTAGAATCTGCAGTAATTCTGTTAACGAGTGCCATAAACAGGGTGCCTAAATGCAGATAGCCTGTGGGGCTGGGGGCTATTCGTACCACCCTTGCACCCTCAGGAAGATTTCTTGCAGGGTATAAATTCTCGTAATATTCGGGCTCTTTATCAATATGACCGAGCAAAAGCTCTGCCATTCTTTCAAAATTATTCATTGGGGACTCCTTATTTTGGGGTGTGTAAAAGTTTATTCAGCTCGTCCATAAAGGTGTTTATATCTCTAAACTGACGATAGACGCTGGCAAAGCGAACATAAGCTACCTCGTCAATTTCTTTAAGCTTGTTCATAACAAGCTCACCGATTTTTTCGCTGGAAACCTCACGGTCTAAGCTGTTCTGAATTTCTGTTTCGATTTCGTCAATAGCCTTCTCGATAGTTTCAAGGGATACAGGACGTTTTTCGCAAGCACGCACCATACCGTTTAAAATCTTTTCGCGGGAGAAGCTTTGTCTGGTCTTATCCTTTTTGATTACAATGATGGGAAGACTTTCAATAATTTCGTAGGTAGTAAAACGGCGTGTGCACTGCAGACACTCGCGACGTCTTCTGATACGCTCGCCCTCATCGGTAGGACGGGAGTCGATAACCTTGCTTTCTTCATAGCTGCAAAAAGGACATTTCATAAAATATGCCACCTTTACTAATATTTTTATATTTAATATATATTACCACAAAATGCCGCCGAAAACAACATTTTTATGCATTATATTCTAAACCCCAAAAAATAATCCTTGATAAAGGGAGGCTTTACTGATAAAATATATAAAAAATATTAGGTTAAGGAGAATTTATATGAGTTTCCAGACATCTGCACCCGTAAAAGGCGATTTGGTTGCTATTATGCACACAAATATGGGAGATATTAAGATAAAACTGTTTCCAAACGAAGTTCCTAAGACGGTTAAAAACTTTGTAGAGCTTGCAAAAAAGGACTATTATAACGGAATTATATTCCACCGAGTTATCAAGGATTTTATGATTCAGGGCGGCGACCCCACAGGAACAGGTATGGGCGGCGAAAGCATTTACGGCGAGAAGTTCGAGGACGAATTTGATTTAAAGCTTCACAACCTCCGCGGTGCTTTATCTATGGCAAATGCAGGTCCCAACACCAACGGCAGCCAGTTCTTTATCGTTCAGGCAGACTCCTGCCCCGACGGAATGATAG
>JAZUNC010000109.1:0-4834 GCA_045603945.1 Acutalibacteraceae bacterium
AAATGATAGCGTTTTTTTATTCCAATCACCCTCTTATAAATACATTATGCCACCTATCAGGACTGTAGTCAATATGCTTGCAAAAAAACGAGATATGTTGTATTATAATATGGAAATAAAATGAAAGGAATTTTGCTATGACAGAGTTTTTCACAAAGCTTCTTGAAGCTTTAAATAATCTGACTACTGTGATTAATGACGCACTCTATGGCTATATCCTTATTATTCTTCTTATTGTAGGAGGTCTTTATTTCACCTTCCGTACTAAATTCGTTCAGTTTCGCCTTTTAGGCGAGCAGTTTCGTGCGGTTACTGAAAAGCCGAAGGATGGCAAGGGAGTATCCTCCTTTCAGGCACTTATGGTATCTACAGCCTCCAGAGTGGGTACGGGAAATATCATAGGTGTATCTACCGCTATATGCCTTGGCGGCTTTGGCTCAATATTCTGGATGTGGATAATCGCTATTATCGGCGGGGCTTCCGCTTTTGTCGAGAGCACCCTTGCACAGATATATAAAAAACGCGGAGAAGATGGCAGAAGCTACGGAGGACCTGCCTATTATATTGAGGGTGCACTTAAAAACCGTGTGCTTGCAGTAATTTTCTCGATTTTGTTGATTATTACATATGGATTTGGCTTTAATATGCTGGCATCCTATAATCTGCAATCTACATTTTCGGGATATAGCTTCTACAACCCCAAAATAACTCCCTGGATTGTAGGCTTTGTGCTTGCTGTAGTCGTTGGATTCTGCCTCTTTGGCGGCGGTAAGCGTATAATCAAGATTACAAGCTTTTTAGTTCCCTTTATGGGTGTAGCATATATTTTGGTTGCTCTTGTTATAATAGCTTTAAATATTACTTCGTTACCCAATGTGTTTGCACGCATATTCACAGATGCCTTTAACTTCGAGGCTATATTCGGAGGATTTTCGGGATCTTGCGTAATATACGGTATAAAACGCGGACTTTTCAGTAATGAGGCAGGTGTAGGCTCAGCTCCTAACGCATCGGCTTCGGCAGATGTTCAGCATCCTGTAAAGCAGGGTCTTGTGCAGGTGCTTTCGGTATTTATCGATACTTTGCTTGTATGCTCTGCAACGGCATTTATGTGTGTCTGCTCGGGTGTCGAGCCATCGGCAGAGCTTTCGGGAGCACCCTATGTACAGGCGGCTCTGTACACAACGCTTGGCGATTTCGGACCTATGTTTATCACCCTCGCTATGATACTTTTTGCATTTACCACCCTTATAGGAAATCTATACTATGTTGACCAGTGCATATATCATCTTTTGGGTCACAAACCGGGAAAGATTTTCCGCAGTGTTTACTATGTCATCGCCTCTCTTGTAATACTTCTCGGTGCAGGACTAAGTGCAGGTCTGCTTTGGAATATCGCAGACATAACTATGGGTGCTATGACCCTTGTAAATATCCCTGTAATATTTATTCTCAGCAAGTATGTAGTTCGTGCTATGAAGGATTATGAAAAACAGCGAAAAGAGGGTGTTAGCCCTGTTTTCTCGGCTAAAAACATCGACCTGCCCGACGAGGTTGACTATTGGAACTAAAATGAACACCGAAGAGATTTTCTCTTCGGTGATTTTATATATCGTTGACTTTTGCTCGCTAAAGTGATATAATTAAAATGTTGAATAGTCAACATTTTTGAAGTTCAAAGGAGTGTTTTTATGGATCAAAAATACGAGGCTTTGTTTACCCCGTGGAAAATCGGAAATGTGGAAATTAAAAACCGCATTGTAATGTGCCCTATGGGCGGCACATCCCTGTTCGGCTGGTTCGAGCTGGGCGGCTGTCATTTCGATAAGGAGGCTGCAAAGCTTTTCATTGAACGAGCTAATAATAACGTAGGACTTATCATCCCTGGAATTGCCCCCTTAAGAGATACATTTTGGGGTAAATGGCTTTGGCAGAATCCCAAAATGTTCGAGGAACTTAAAGAGTTTATGGACGAAATACATAAAACAGGGGCAAAGCTATTTGTTCAGCTTACCGCAGGAATGGGTCGTTCTTGGGCTATAACCGAGCTTGTTGCTCCTCTTCATAAAAATAAAATCACAAGGGCTCTTGTTAAACCTATTATCGACACCTCCCACGAGCTTGCTTCTCCAAGCGAGCAGCCCTCCCGTTGGGCACACGACATTATCTGCCCCGAAATGACGGTAGGGCAGATACACGAAATTATAGAGGCATTTGCAAACACTGCAAAGCCCTGTCGTGATGCAGGAGTAGACGGTGTAGAGGTTCACGCCGTTCACGAGGGCTATCTTTTAGACCAGTTTGCAATTGAATTCTTTAACAAGCGTACCGACGAATGGGGCGGTAGCTTCGAAAACCGTTATCGCTTTGCCGCTGAAGTCGTAAAGGCTATAAAAGAGACCTGCGGAGAGGATTTCCCCGTGTCGCTTCGCTATTCTGTAGAGTCTAAAATGAAGGGCTTCTGCGAGGGTGCTATGCCTGGAGAAGACTATATTGAAGTCGGCAGAAATATGGAGGAATCCGAAAAAGCCGCTAAATATCTGCAGGATGCAGGCTACGATATGCTTAATGCCGACAACGGCACCTACGATTCCTGGTATTGGGCTCATCCCCCTATGTATATGCCTGAGAACTGTAACCTTGAGGATGTTTCCCATATTAAGAAGTTTGTTGATATACCTGTAGTCTGTGCGGGAAGAATGGATGCCGAGGTGGGTGCCAAGGCTGTAGCAGAGGGTAAGATAGATGCTGTTGGTGTTGCCCGTCAGTTCCTTACCGACCCCGAGTGGATAACCAAGCTTATTGAGGACAGACTGGAGGATATAAAACCTTGTATCTGCTGTCACGCAGGATGCTTTAATTTCTCTTCATCTAAGGGTCACGCAAATACACAGGATCTTACAGATACTATGGGACTTGCCCGTTGTGCTTTAAATCCCGAAACAATGCAGTCGAAGAAATATCATCTTGAGCCTGCAAAAAAAATCAAAAACATCGCTGTTATAGGTGGCGGTATCGGCGGTATGGAGGCTGCTATCGTTTGTGCGAAGAGGGGACATAAGGTTACCCTTTACGAGAAGAGCGACAAGCTGGGCGGTGTATTTATTGCGGCTGCAGCTCCCTCTTTTAAGGAAAAGGATCGTGCTCTTATCGCTTGGTATATCCGCGAGGTTTCCAAGCTTCCTATCGATGTTAAAATGAATACCGAAATAACCGATATAAAATCCCTTGATGCTGATGAGATAATCGTCGCTACAGGTGCAGTTGCTAAGAAGATTCCCATAAAGGGTGCTGAAAAAGCTGTAGAAGCTGTAGATTTCCTTTTGGGCAATGCCGAGGTAGGAGAGAATGTTACGGTTATCGGCGGCGGACTTACAGGCTGTGAAATCGCTTATGAGCTCTATTTACAAGGCAAAAAGCCCACCATTGTTGAAATGCAGGACGACCTTATTACAACTCCGGGTGTATGCCTTGCCAACACTAGCTACCTTCGTGATTTCTTCAAGACCAACGGCGTAACCGTTCATCTCGAAACAGCACTTTGCGAGATAGGGGATGGCTTTGTCACCCTAAAAGCTAAGGATGGCGATGTTTTCAGTAATGCTACAGATACAGTTGTTCTGTCGGTAGGCTATAATCCTGCACCCATTGCTAAAAAGGGTGGAAAGGTTCACGTCATCGGTGATGCCTCAAAGGTCGGCAACCTCCGTACAGTTATCTGGGGAGCCTGGGACGTAGCAATGAAAATATAATGTTTATAATGTAGGGCGCGACGTCCTCGACGCGCCGTATTTAAGGAGTGAAATTTATGTATTTAACCCCCGAACAGCAGGCTATACTTGACGGCTCTAAGGGCGAAGTTATGGCTAAGGTTATGAAAACTATGGTTATGTACGGAGATGCCTTTGAGGCGGAAAAGCTTGTGCCTATAACCTCAAACTATAATCACCTTGTAACCTCTTTTGGACTTAAGGTTATGTCCCCCGTATATGACCTTATGCAGCAGTTGCTTGACGCAGGAGTTATGAGCGAGCAGAAATTTTCTGTTGACCCCCGTCCTCTTGATAAAAATGTTCCTGCATCCTTTTTACAGAATTTTGTTTTCAATAAGTTTATGTATACCAAGCAGGATTTCTATGAGGAACAGCTTAACAAGTTAGGACTTATGGATAAGGATGCCTTTACCTGTGCCTGCTATATGGACGAGGTTGGCAACAAGCCTAAAAAGGGAGATATCCTTTCTTGGGCAGAGTCATCTGCTGTGGTTTATGCCAATTCTGTGTTGGGTGCCCGTTGCAACCGCAATTCGGGAATTATCGATATAATGGGCTCTATTGTAGGCTTTGTACCTTATTTTGGTCTTCTTACCGATGAGGGAAGAAAGGCTACCTGGGTAGTGAAAATCGAAACCACCAAAAAGCCCGAAGCACAGCTTTTAGGCTCTGCTATCGGTATGAAGGTAATGGAGGATGTACCCTATATAGTAGGACTTGATAAGTGGATAGGAAATGAGCTGAACGACCAAGCTTGCACCTATCTTAAGGATTTCGGTGCCGCTACCGCATCCAACGGTGCAGTAGGTCTTTACCATATTGAAAATCTTACTCCCGAGGCGGTAGAACAGGGCAAAGCTCTTATTGCAGAGGGAGCACAGGAATATATTATAGATGATGCCGAGCTCGAGCGTGTTAAAAATGAATATCCCGTTATCTGGAAGAATCCTGATGCCTCGCCAAAGCTTTGCTTTATGGGTTGCCCCCATATGTCGCTTCAGCAGCTTAAGGACTGGACCGATAGGGTAGAGGCAGGACTTAAAGAGTCGGGCAATGATAGG